>NZ_PTRU01000020.1:0-73806 GCF_002965245.1 Escherichia sp. MOD1-EC6021
CTAGTCTAAAAACTAGTATTAAGACTATCACTTAAATAAGTGATATTGGTTGTCTGGAGATTCAGGGGGCCAGTCTATGCACATACTGAGTGAGTCGATGAGCGGAATGTTGTCCGACATATCTTGCATGTAGCCGTATATTCCGTTTCACTCTGCTGTCACCGCATCCCGTATAGAGCAGCCTGAAATCGCTCAGAGTTCCCAGTCCAAGTTTCATTAATGCCCGTGTGGCAATCGCATGCAGGGTCTTTGAACTGCGTTGTTCATAACGGGCAATCTCACTGAAACTCATGCCCTGCATCAGAATCTTAAGCACGCTCAACTCCCGTGCAGTCAGGAGCCAGAAATCACTCATATCGCCGGGCAAAGGACGTAGTAACCAGCGGATAATTTGATTCTGATAACGACTCGCTGTCAGCAGGGTGCTTATGCGTGGGAAGCCGTAGTACAGACTTGCAGCAGGAGCATTATCGAACCAGTCGGAGTCACCGGTCAGGCAGACCTGCCATTGCCCGGCATCACTCCGCAAGCGGACAAGACAAGCCAGAAGAACCAACTCCCCCGAAGGAAGCGAAGGGATATCAGCTAACAGGTAGCCACAGGAGGTCTTTAAAACGAATTCAACCTCTGTAGTGACGTTGCTGTACACCCGCACGAGATACCTGTCCGTTGGGATGAGAGACTCCAGTGCCAGCCTGGTGAACTGACAGGCACTGATAATAACCAGAGGCTTCTTCATTCAGACTCGTCCACGCCATTGCTACAAAACCTGACATTTTGATTCAAAATGTCAGGTTTGGTTTAATTACCTGAATATTTAATTTTCTTGGAATATAAGTCTAATTTTTATGACTTTTATTGTTTTTAATTTTGTGTTATTTAACAGTGTGAGTGAAAGTTAACCACTGGTATGACCTTGATGGTTAATCATTTCAAATCATGGGGTTATTTTACTTTAGCGAGAAATATCAACATGTTATGTGTTTTATTTAATTGAATGGGCTGTTTTTTTATGGAAGAATTGAGGCAAACGTAGGAATCTGACATTTTGAATCAGAAGGTACTGTTTTAACGAGGCTTTTTTTTCCACACCACTTTAAATCGAGCAGCATTACTGGCTGTGTATCTGACAGTATGCTGAATATTTCGATGACCCAGATAATCCTGAAGTAGTCGGGTATCGACACCATTGTCAGCCAGAGCAAATCCACAGGCATGACGTAACATATGAGGATGTGCTTTTACAGCTAATCCTGCACGTCTTCCTGCCTCACGAATGATCGAAAAAAAATGTTGTCTGCTGATAGGGCGGCGTTTCCGGGAGAGAAAAAGCCAGTCTCCTTCAACTCCATTTTCAATTAACTTCCTCTGCTTAAGCCACAACTTGATCAAATTATATTCATCAGGAAGAAGAGGATGTGTTGTCGAGAAACCATTTTTAATACGCCGAATATTAAGTTGTTTTCCTGATGCATCAATATCGGATAAACGTAAATCAAGAAGTTCACTGGCCCTAAAACCGTGAATGAAAGCCATCATAATTAGACAGCGATTTCTTTCAGGAAAGGACATGCTCTGGGCTGCATCCATCAGCCTGTAGACTTCATCCTGTGTGAGATATTTTCTCGTCATACGCCACCGTGTACAGTTGTAAAAAAAAGAGGCACACCCAGATAAGTGTGCCTGCAATCAGAACGTTATCGATGTAATTTCATTATCTCATTAATAAGATTTTTTGAATAGTAGTTCTACGCAATAGATAAAATATGAAATATTTATTGTGCGGTTTTTCTACAACTCATTTTTAATGCGCGATTTTTTCTACAATGATGTGAAACAAAAAATATTAAAACCCTGAGTCAAGGAGCGGGGGTGAATGTGTATTACGTCTAATGTTTTAGTGATGTTCAATAGTCTTGATTTATTTAATGTTATTTTTACGTAAAATAACTTTTTCTGCATATATTATTGATTTTGTTTGTTTTTTATGCGTTGCAAAGTAAGGGTGCAGAAAAGAAAAGATCTTTGACGTTAATAATACTAATTTACAAATATATCTTATCATAAGATTTTCTTTACTTTTTGGTTGTGAGGAAATCATCGTTCATGGACGCTACCAATAAATTAGAGATGTTCTCTTGAATAATTTTTTCTGATTGCAAATCTCAGTTTGTTTGGTTTTTGTTCATTTGTTTAAGTGTATTCCAACACTTTTAATTTTTTGCAAAAACGTACTAACAATTTTTTCTTATCAATTGATAATAAATAAAAAATAAAATGTTAGAGAAGCGATAATCTTGTGATAAAAAATATTTAATCATGATGACTGATTAAAGAAGGGTAGAAATAAATCGCTGCTAATAAATTATACGAACCGTGTTTAAAGCTCCACGTAGTTTTTGGGTCTGACTTATTTTTATACTCGCCACAAGCCCCCTTTGCGTGCATGATAACCGAATAAATTGAGTTTTTTAGCGTAGACCTGATATTACTCCACGCTTTGGGATAAATACGCCCGGCTTACGCAGTTGATCGCTGACCACTGCTAACCGGGAGTGGGAAAGAACAAGTAACCCTGGCCAGGAGCACTGGTTGCGTGATTCTTAAGCTGAGTGGCATTACACTTGTGGTTTATCAGTGTATCCATAGCACCATCATCCGCCAGATTGAGCGAATCGGCTTAAAGTTTGATGGCGGGACTGCGGATATGAAGCATGAGAGTTACCTATGTTTTTATATAAGGATTCGGTCCTTATCGTAGAACGGTAACTCTCAAGCTTATAAGTTCCTGCGTTAGTTCAAATCGCGATTCAGTTTTTTCGCTCTTACTGGCATCCCATTCGCCACAAAATACGCCGCCAGACTTCTGGGCAACGCTTCTCGTCCGCGAATCATATCCGCCATTTTCTCGCCAATCATAATGGTCGTGGCGTTCAGATTGCCGGTGATAATCTGCGGCATAATTGACGCATCGACTACGCGTAATCCTTCCAGCCCGTGCACGCGGCCTTCGCCATCCACAACGGACATCTCGTCGTACCCCATTTTGCACGTACCGCATGGGTGGAAGGCGGTTTCGGCGTGATTACGCACGAACTCATCGAGCTGCTCATCTGTCTGGCATTCCGCGCCGGGGCTGATTTCGCGGCCACGGTATTGATCCAGCGCCGGTTGATGCATGATCTCGCGGGTGATGCGAATCGCGTCGCGGAACTCCTGCCAGTCCTGTTCGTGCGACATGTAGTTAAACAAAATCGCCGGATGCTGGTGCGGGTCGCGGGATTTAATCCGCACATGCCCACGGCTTGGCGAGCGCATCGATCCGACATGGCACTGGAAGCCGTGCTCTTTCACTGCGTTCGAGCCGTTATAGTTAATCGCCACTGGCAGGAAATGGTACTGAATATTCGGCCATTCAAATTCCTCACGGCTGCGGATAAATCCACCTGCTTCAAAGTGGTTGCTGGCACCCACGCCGGTGCCGCCAAACAGCCACTCCGCGCCGATTTTCGGCTGGTTCCACCACTGCAGGGCAGGGTAGAGGGAAACCGGTTCTTTGCACTCGTATTGCAGGTACATCTCCAGATGATCCTGAAGATTTTCGCCCACGCCGGGCAAATCATGCACCAGCGGAATATCAAACTCCGCCAGCAGTTCAGCGTTGCCGACGCCGGAGCGTTGCAGGATTTGTGGTGAGGCAATCGCGCCTGCACATAACAGCACTTCTTTGTTGGCCGTTGCGCGGGTTGGGATGGTGCTGTCGCCTTCCAGCCACTCGACGCCTACCGCGCGTTTGCCGTCAAAGATAATGTGATCGGTCATGGCGTGAGTTCGAATAGTCAGGTTCGGGCGCGATTTGGCCTGATCGAGATAACCCCGCGCGGTGCTGGCGCGACGGCCCTGCGGCGTGACGGTGCGGTCCATCGGGCCGAAACCTTCCTGCTGATAACCGTTAAGGTCTTCTGTGCGCGGATAGCCCGCCTGCACGCCCGCCTCAATCATCGCTTCAAACAGCGGATTGACACCCGGTTTTGAGGTGGTCACGCTTACCGGGCCATCACCGCCGTGGTAGTCGTTCTCGCCTACATCGCGAGTCTCGGCCTTGCGATAGTAGGGCAGACAGTCGAGGTAGCTCCAGTTCTCCAGACCGGGTTCTTGCGCCCAGTTATCGAGATCCAGTGCGTTACCACGGATGTAACACATGCCGTTGATCAGTGATGATCCGCCAAGCCCCTTACCGCGTCCGCACTCCATGCGACGGTTGTTCATAAATGGTTCGGGTTCTGTCTCATAGGCCCAGTTATAGCGTTTACCCTGTAGCGGGAACGCCAGCGCAGCGGGCATTTGGGTACGGAAGTCAAAGCGATAGTCCGGGCCGCCCGCTTCAAGCAGCAGCACGGTAGTGTTCGGATCTTCAGTCAGACGTGTCGCGAGGACGTTGCCGGCAGAGCCGGCGCCAATAATGATGTAGTCAAATTGCAAATAAACCTCCTGGTTAGAATATGGACTGGAATTTAGCCATCTCAACCTGGATGGACTTCACCTGGGTATAACTCTGGAGCGTGATCACGCCGTTCTCGCGGCCAATGCCGGAGTGTTTGTAACCGCCAACGGGCATCTCCGCCGGGGATTCGCCCCAGGTGTTGATCCAGCAAATGCCGGCTTCCAGCTGATGAATGACGCGATGCGCGCGGTTCAGATCCGCTGTGACGATGCCCGCCGCCAGGCCGTAGTCGGTATCATTGGCGCGGCGAATCACTTCGTCCTCAGATTCATAAGTGAGAAGCGACATCACCGGACCGAAGATCTCTTCGCGCACGATGGTCATTTCGTCGCGGCAATCGGTGAACACGGTCGGTGCAACCCATGCGCCGTTATCGAAGCCATCGCCTTTCAATACATCGCCGCCGCACAGTACGCGCGCGCCTTCCTCTTTGCCTTTGGCGATGTAACGCAGCACGTTATCGCGATGCGGGAAGCTGACCAGCGGGCCAAAATTGGTTTGAGGGTCGAAAACGTCGCCCGCGCGAATGCGTTCAACGCGCGTGAGAATCTTTTGCTCAAATGCGGCTTTGCATTTCGCCGGAACGAACACGCGGGTGCCGTTGGTACACACTTGGCCGGAGCTGAAGAAGTTCGCCATCATGGCGATATCGGCGGCGAGATCGAGGTCTGCATCGTCGAAAACGATCAGCGGTGATTTACCGCCCAGCTCCATGGTCACTTCTTTCAGGGAGGAAGCCGCCGAGTTAGCCATCACTTTTTTGCCGCTGGCGACACCGCCGGTAAATGACACTTTGGCAATGCCCGGATGCTCGGTCAGATACTGCCCGGTTTCCGCACCTACGCCCGGCAACACGTTAAATACGCCGTCCGGCAGGCCCGCTTCGCTGTAGATTTCAGCCAGCTTTAACGCGGTAAGCGGGGTAACTTCGCTCGGTTTGAATATCATCGCGTTGCCTGCGGCCAGTGCCGGTGCGGATTTCCACAAAGCAATCTGAATCGGGTAATTCCATGCGCCAATTCCGGCGACCACGCCCAGCGGTTCACGGCGGGTATAAACAAACGACGTCTCGCGTAGCGGGATCTGGCTGCCTTCCAGCGCCGGGATCAGCCCGGCGTAGTACTCCAGTACGTCCGCGCCGGTAACGATATCGACGGTTGAGGTTTCTGAATACGCCTTCCCGGTGTCGAGGGTTTCCAGTTTAGCGAGTTCGTCATTGCATTCGCGCAGAATATCAACGGCTCGACGCAGAATGCGCGAGCGTTCCATGGCGGTCATCGCCGCCCAGATTTTTTGCCCTTGTTGGGCACTCTTCACGGCGCGATCGACATCCTCACGCCCGGCGGCCTGCACGGTCGCCAGCACGTTACCGTTGGCCGGGTTAATGGTCTCGAAGGTGCGACCGCTGGTGGCGGAGGTATAACCACCATGTATATAAAGCTGCTGTTCTGCCATTCGGGACATCACGTCTCCTCGGTTAATCGGTGGGTAAATGCTGAGTAATAAAGTGACGGGTCAGCGAGTGTGCGAGAGGTTTATCCAGCGGTTTACCGCTCAATGCCGCGCGCAGCCATAAACCGTCAATCAGCGCGGCCAGGCCATAACCTGCCTCCTGTGCCTCTTTGCGCGGTAACTCGCGGTGAAATTCGCTCACCAGATTCGACAACAAGCGGCGGCTGCTCACCTGCTGCAAACGGTAAAGCATCGGCTGATGCATACTGCTGGCCCAAAACGCCAGCCAGGCTTTCATCGCAGCATTACTGACCTGAGTCTCATCGAAATTTCCGTCAACAATCGCCTGTAATCGCTGCTCAGGGCTGCCATCCGGTAGCGCGTGTAAGCGGTTCAAGACCGCGTCACGCAGCTGGCTGGTGATATCACGCATGGTCGCTTCCAGCAGACCATTTTTGTCTTTGAAATAGTGGCTAATGATCCCGGTGGAAACGCCCGCCCGGCAGGCGATCTGCGCGATCGTCGCATCGTGCATACCTACTTCATTTATTGCTTCCAGCGTGGCGTCGATCAGTTGTCTGCGCCGGATCGACTGCATCCCCAATTTGGGCATTTTTGCCACTCCATTCATCAGCGTTGTTAATCTATTAAAGCGGTTATTGATTGGACGTTCAATATAAAATGTGTCTTAATTGTTACGAATTTGATTTTAAATGGTAACAATAATAGTGGGGATACTGGATGACAGACCTTTCGCACAGCAGGGAAAAGGACAAAATCAATCCGGTGGTGTTTTACACCTCCGCCGGACTGATTTTGTTGTTTTCCCTGACAACGATCCTGTTTCGCGACTTCTCGGCCCTGTGGATTGGCCGCACGCTGGACTGGGTTTCTAAAACCTTCGGTTGGTACTATCTGCTGGCGGCAACGCTCTATATTGTCTTTGTGGTCTGCATCGCTTGTTCGCGCTTTGGTTCGGTAAAACTTGGGCCTGAGCAGTCTAAG
This sequence comes from Escherichia sp. MOD1-EC6021, assembly GCF_002965245.1. Taxonomy (NCBI): domain Bacteria; kingdom Pseudomonadati; phylum Pseudomonadota; class Gammaproteobacteria; order Enterobacterales; family Enterobacteriaceae; genus Escherichia; species Escherichia sp. MOD1-EC6021. The sequence goes on from NZ_PTRU01000020.1 coordinate 6,962, forward strand.
CCAGAGTTCAGTTTACTGAGCTGGGCGGCGATGCTGTTCGCAGCCGGGATTGGTATTGATCTGATGTTCTTCTCCGTTGCTGAGCCGGTCACGCAGTATATGCAGCCGCCGGAAGGGGCAGGGCAGACGATGGAAGCGGCGCGTCAGGCGATGGTCTGGACGCTGTTTCACTACGGCTTAACCGGCTGGTCGATGTATGCGCTGATGGGCATGGCGCTCGGATACTTCAGCTATCGTTATAATTTGCCGCTCACGATCCGCTCGGCGCTGTATCCGATTTTCGGTAAACGGATCAACGGGCCGATTGGTCACTCGGTGGATATTGCAGCGGTGATCGGCACCATCTTCGGGATTGCCACCACGCTCGGCATTGGCGTGGTGCAGCTTAACTATGGCCTGAGCGTACTGTTTGATATCCCGGATTCAATGGCGGCGAAAGCGGCGCTGATCGCCTTGTCGGTGATCATCGCAACGATCTCTGTCACCTCCGGTGTCGATAAGGGCATTCGCGTGTTATCGGAACTCAACGTTGCGCTGGCGCTGGGGTTGATCCTGTTCGTGCTGTTTATGGGCGACACCTCGTTCCTGCTTAATGCGCTGGTGCTGAACGTTGGCGATTACGTTAACCGCTTTATGGGAATGACGCTCAACAGTTTTGCCTTTGACCGCCCGGTTGAGTGGATGAATAACTGGACGCTCTTCTTCTGGGCGTGGTGGGTGGCATGGTCGCCGTTTGTCGGCCTGTTCCTGGCGCGTATCTCACGCGGACGCACCATTCGCCAGTTCGTGCTGGGCACGCTGATCATTCCGTTCACCTTCACGCTGCTGTGGTTGTCGGTGTTCGGTAACAGTGCGCTGTATGAAATCATTCATGGCGGCGCGGCATTTGCCGAGGAAGCGATGGTCCATCCGGAGCGCGGCTTCTACAGCCTGCTGGCGCAATATCCGGCATTTACCTTTAGCGCCTCGGTTGCCACCATCACTGGCTTGCTGTTCTACGTAACTTCGGCGGATTCCGGGGCGCTGGTGCTGGGGAATTTCACCTCGCAGCTTAAAGATATCAACAGCGACGCGCCGGGCTGGCTGCGTGTCTTCTGGTCGGTTGCCATTGGTCTGCTGACGCTCGGTATGTTAATGACCAACGGGATATCCGCGCTGCAAAACACCACGGTAATCATGGGGCTGCCGTTCAGCTTTGTGATTTTCTTCGTGATGGCGGGATTGTATAAATCTCTGAAGGTAGAAGATTACCGCCGTGAAAGTGCCAACCGTGATACCGCACCGCGACCGCTGGGGCTTCAGGATCGCCTGAGCTGGAAAAAGCGTCTCTCGCGCCTGATGAACTACCCAGGAACGCGTTACACCAAACAGATGATGGAAACCGTCTGTTATCCGGCAATGGAAGAAGTGGCGCAGGAGCTGCGGTTGCGCGGCGCGTACGTGGAGCTAAAAAGCCTGCCGCCGGAAGAGGGACAACAGTTGGGGCATCTGGATTTGTTGGTGCATATGGGCGACGAGCAAAACTTTGTCTATCAGATTTGGCCACGGCAATACTCAGTGCCGGGCTTTACCTACCGCGCACGTAGCGGGAAATCGACCTATTACCGGCTGGAAACCTTCCTGTTAGAAGGCAGCCAGGGTAACGACCTGATGGACTACAGCAAAGAGCAGGTGATCACCGATATTCTCGACCAGTACGAGCGGCACCTTAACTTTATCCATCTCCATCGTGAAGCGCCGGGCCATAGCGTGATGTTCCCGGACGCGTGATTGTTATTGCATAAAACCGCGCCATGTCTGCATATGGCGCGGGAATCATTGACTCGCTGTAAAAAATTATGCATATATTATATATGATTGTCATGTCATATCCTGAAATTCCTCTTGTATCACTTCATGATTTTATATTTTATTAATTAACGATTTTAATTTGTATTAGCTGAAAGGATTCAGACCTATAGAGATATATATTTATTAATAAGACGATTCTTATATTTTGATACCTAATAAGAGTTACCACTTTTATCGGCTGTATATTAAATGTATTCCTCTTGCTTTTGTTTATATTTTGAGTTGATTTGAATTCTTGGATACATATAATGCGCAGGTATTAGAGACTGGGAGGAATGTAATGATAAAGTTAAGAGTGTTAACTTAAAATAAGTTTTAAGTAATAACTTGCTATTTTATTACCCTCTGAACTACATACTCAGATATGTGGTTGCCAATGCTATGCAAAATTTTTGAATTTTTATATGCGATGAACAGTAACCGGAATGGCATTTAATGCGTTGCTGTTTATGCAATCTTAGTTTTATTTGGATGTATTGCTGGAGATTGTGATGAATAAAATATATCGGCTAAAGTGGAACAGGTCCCGTAACTGTTGGAGCGTCTGCTCTGAGCTGGGGAGCAGAGTAAAAGGAAAAAAGTCCCGGGCTGTTTTAATTAGCGCGATAAGTTTATATTCATCTCTGGTATTCGCCGATGATGTCATCGTAAACCAGGATAAAACTATTGATTTTGGCAAAGAGAACCAGAGCATCGATTACCGTATTACGGTGACTGACAATGCCAATCTGGTAATCAATGCGACAGATACTTCCCGTCCGCGTCTGACTCTCGCTTCTGGTGGTGGGTTGGATATTACCGGAGGAAAGGTAACAATCAATGGCCCACTTAACTTTTTGCTGAAAGGTACGGGGTTCCTGAATGTCTCCAATGCTGGCAGCGAGTTATATGCTGATGATTTGTATGAGTCAAACTCAGGCATGAGACACGATCGCGGCTATTTTAATGTCTCCAACGGCGGCAAAATCCATGTTAAGGGCACCAGCCGTCTGACTTATACGCAGGGAAATGTCAGTGGGGAAGGTAGCCAGGTAAATTCTGAAACCTTCTTTATGGGCGTTTACAGCAGTTACGGTGGTAATCAGTACCTGTCAGTTAATAACGGCGGTGAAGTTAATGCCAGTGAGAAAATTAGCCTGGGCTATTATGATCAAAACTCCGATACAACACTTGCCGTTTCGGAAGGTGGTAAAATTTCTGCGCCGACTATTAGTTTAAGCACCAACTCTGAGTTAGCGTTAGGTGCACAGGAAGGAAGCGCAGCGAAGGCGGCAGGGATTATTGATGCCGAAAAAATTGAGTTTGTGTGGGCAAAGACATCCGATAAGAAAATCACCTTAAACCACACGGATAAAAATGCGACTATTTCCGCGGATATTGTCAGTGGCAGTGAGGGCCTGGGTTATATCAACGCGCTCAATGGCACGACTTACTTAACCGGGGATAACTCCGCCTTTAGCGGTAAAGTCAAAATTGAGCAAAATGGCGCTTTAGGGATCACCCAAAATATAGGTACAGCAGAAATCACCAACCGTGGGAAATTACACCTGAAGGCTGACGATAGCATGACCTTTGCCAATAAGATTTCCGGCAACGGTACAATAAGTATCGACAGTGGGACGGTGGAGTTGACCGGCAATAACTATGCATTCAGCGGATATATTGATGTCGCTTCCGATGCTGTCGCTGTTATTTCTGAAGACAAGAACATCGGCCGTGCAGAACTGGATGTTGATGGCAAACTGCAAATTAATGCCAATAAAGATTGGGTGTTTGATAACGATCTTGAAGGTAAAGGCGTTGTTGAAATAAACATGGGGAATCACGAATTCTCCTTCGATGAGTTTGCTTATACAGACTGGTTTCAGGGGGCACTGGCATTCCAGAACACGACATTTAACCTGGAAAAAAATGCTGAGTTTCTGCAGAAAGGCGGGATCACTGCGGGTCAGGGAAGCCAGATAACAGTGGGTAAGGGTGCTCACTCCATTAGCACTCTGGGATTCTCGGGCGGAACGGTTGATTTTGGTGCCCTGGCAGCTGGTGCACAGATGACAGAAGGGACAGTCAACGTTAGTAAAACGCTGGATTTGCGTGGCGAGGGTGTGATTGAGGTTTCTGACAGTGACGTTGTCCGCTCTGTATCTCGTGATATTGACTCTGCGTTATCGCTCACTGAAGTCGATGATGGTAACAGCACCATTAAGTTGGTTGATGCGCAAGGTGCGGAAGTTCTGGGCGATGCGGGCAATCTGCAATTGCAGGATAAAAATGGGCAAATCCTCTCCAGCAGCGCCCAACGTGATATTCAGCAGAATGGGCAAAAAGCGGCCGTCGGCACTTACGACTATCGTCTGACGAGTGGGGTAAACAATGACGGTCTGTATATCGGTTACGGCCTGACCCAGCTTGAATTGCAGGCTACCGACAGTGATGCCCTGGTGCTGAGTGCCAACGGTAAAAGCGAGAATGCCGCCGATCTTAGTGCAAAGATTACCGGCAGTGGTGACCTGGCCTTCAGCAGCCAGAAAGGTCAGACCGTATCGCTTTCTAACAAAGACAACGACTATACCGGTATTACCGATCTGCGCAGCGGGACGCTTTTGTTGAATAACGATAACGTGTTGGGTAATACCCATGAACTGCGTCTGGCGGCAGAGACTGAACTGGATATGAATGGTCACAGCCAGATCGTGGGCACGCTCAATGGCAGCGCCGATTCACTGCTGAGCTTGAACGGCGGGAGTCTGACGGTTACCAACGGGGGCACTTCAACCGGTTCGTTAACGGGAAGCGGAGAGCTGAATATTCAGGGCGGCACGCTGGATATCGCGGGCGATAACAGCAACCTGACGGCGAATGTGAACATTGCTAATTCGGCTAATGTCCTGGTTAGTCATGCGCAGGGATTGGGTAGCGCAAACCTTGAGAACAACGGTACCCTGGTGTTGAATAATAGCGCTGAGAAAAGAGCGGCTGCGTCTGTGAATTACACCCTGGGCGGCAATCTGACCAACAACGGTACGCTGATGACCGGAATGTCAGGACAGCAAGCTGGCAACGTGTTGGTGGTGAAGGGGAACTACCACGGTAATAACGGTCAACTAGTAATGAATACGGTACTGAATGGCGATGACTCAGTAACCGATAAATTGGTTGTCGAGGGCGATACTAGCGGCACGACTGCCGTTACGGTGAATAACGCTGGCGGTACAGGTGCGAAAACCCTTAACGGTATCGAACTTATCCATGTTGACGGTAAGTCTGAGGGCGAATTTGTTCAGGCTGGGCGTATCGTTGCGGGGGCATATGACTACACTCTCGCGCGTGGACAAGGGGCAAATAGTGGTAACTGGTATCTGACCAGCGGCAGTGATTCTCCTGAACTGCAGCCGGAGCCAGACCCGATGCCGAATCCGGAGCCAAACCCGAATCCAGAGCCGAACCCTAACCCGACACCTACGCCGGGTCCGGATCTGAATGTGGATAATGACCTGCGACCGGAGGCGGGTAGCTACATTGCGAACCTTGCAGCAGCGAATACCATGTTCAACACGCGTCTGCATGAGCGTCTGGGTAATACGTACTATACCGACATGGTGACGGGTGAGCAGAAACAAACCACTATGTGGATGCGCCATGAAGGTGGTCATAATAAATGGCGTGATGGCAGCGGCCAGCTGAAAACCCAAAGCAATCGCTATGTTCTGCAACTGGGAGGCGATATCGCGCAGTGGAGCCAAAACGGCAGCGACAGCTGGCATGTTGGGGTCATGGCGGGATATGGCAACAGCGACAGCAAAACGACCTCCTCGCGCACTGGTTATCGTGCAAAAGCGAGCGTGAACGGATATAGCACCGGTCTTTATGCCACCTGGTATGCCGATGACGAATCGCATAATGGAGCGTATCTCGACAGTTGGGCGCAGTACAGCTGGTTTGATAACACAGTGAAAGGGGATGACTTACAAAGTGAATCCTATAAATCAAAAGGATTTACCGCTTCACTGGAAGCTGGATACAAACACAAATTAGCTGAATTTAATGGCAGCCAGGGAACGCGTAATGAATGGTATGTTCAGCCGCAAGCACAGGTTACCTGGATGGGAGTCAAAGCCGATAAGCACCGCGAAAGCAACGGAACCCTCGTTCATAGCAACGGTGATGGCAATGTTCAAACCCGACTTGGCGTAAAAACCTGGCTGAAGAGCCACCATAAAATGGATGACGGTAAATCCCGCGAGTTCCAGCCGTTTGTAGAAGTGAACTGGCTGCATAACAGTAAGGATTTCAGCACCAGTATGGATGGCGTCTCCGTCACTCAGGATGGAGCCCGAAATATTGCTGAGATAAAAACCGGGGTGGAAGGACAGCTAAATGCCAACCTGAATGTCTGGGGGAATGTGGGCGTTCAGGTTGCCGATAGAGGATATAATGACACCTCTGCAATGGTGGGCATTAAGTGGCAATTCTGATCTGAATAATGAGTAAAAGGAGAGAGAGCCGAACGGGAGATAATTCGGCTCTCTGTGTCATTTTCTTGCAGCCAGCTTTATCAGTCAGAGTGAAGACTCGCAGATTTAGCTGGCGCACAAGATTTCATCAAGGTGTGTTCAATGGCTTCGCATGATTTGAGTGTTTTTTTGGAAGAGTTCGGGGCAACGGTGAATTTGACGTTGCCTGGTATCGTGTCCGAAAAAGAACGGCTTTTACTCAAGCTGCTAATGGAGGGAATGTCGGTTACAGAAATATCACAATACAGAAATCGTAGCGCAAAGACAATTTCACATCAGAAGAAGCAGTTGTATGAAAAATTAGGCATCCAGAGTGATATTACTTTCTGGCGGGATATCTTTTTTCAATATCATCCGCAAGTCATCAGTGGCAAGGGAAATAAAAATAATTTTTATATTCCTGATAACCGTTGTCACCATATCGTCACGCCTGAAGCCATCAGTCTGGCGTTGGAAAATCACGAATTCAAACCGTGGATCCAGCCCGTTTTCTGCGCGCAGACAGGGGTACTGACGGGCTGTGAAGTGCTTGTTCGCTGGGAACATCCGCAAACGGGAATTATCCCACCGGATCAGTTTATTCCTCTGGCGGAGTCATCCGGTCTTATTGTCATAATGACTCGCCAGTTGATGAAACAGACTGCGGATATTCTGATGCCAGTAAAACATTTGCTGCCGGACAATTTCCATATTGGCATCAACGTCTCGGCAGGATGTTTTTTGGCCGCAGGATTTGAAAAAGAGTGTCTGAACCTGGTCAAGAAATTAGGTAACGATAAAATCAAGCTGGTTCTTGAGCTAACGGAACGCAACCCCATTCCGGTAACGCCAGCAGCCAGAGCGATATTTGACAGCCTTCATCAGCACAACATTACCTTTGCGCTGGATGACTTTGGTACGGGTTATGCGACCTATCGTTATCTGCAGGCGTTTCCGGTCGATTTTATTAAAATTGACAAGTCGTTTGTGCAAATGGCGAGTGTTGACGAAATCTCCGGTCATATTGTGGACAATATTGTCGAACTGGCGCGTAAGCCTGGTCTGAGTATTGTGGCGGAAGGGGTAGAAACTCAGGAACAGGCGGATTTAATGATTGGTAAAGGCGTACACTTTTTGCAGGGCTATTTGTACTCTCCGCCAGTACCGGGTAATAAATTTATCTCTGAATGGGTAATGAAAGCAGGTGGTTGATGTAAACCGCTATTCACAGCGCATCGGGAGGTTGGCAGCGATTAATTCTCCCGATGCAGTAAATCCTGATAGATCCCCGTTAATATGCCATTTGGCGAAAATTGTTTTTTAATCCACTGCGTCACCTGACCGGTGGCAGAGTGCTGGGTCGCCAGTAACATGCGTGAATCCTGGCGCGGATTATGGATTTGTCGGGTAACCAGCAGGGATTGCGCCATCGCCTCACGGACCATGTAATCCGGCAAAAAACCAATTCCTTCGCCTAAAATCTGGCACTGACATTTGGTGTTGAAATCTGGCACCAGAATCGACTCCTGCCCATGCAGCAACCAGCCCACTTTTTTATTAATCGTATGCGCGGTGTCTTCCACCATGATATTAGGATAGAGACGCAGTTGGCTTTCGGCGATGGGTTCCGGCACGAAGGCTAACGGGTGATCCGGGGCGATAGCAAAAGCCCAGCGAATCGCGCCAATCTCCGTGTAATCAATGCCGCCGCCGTCCAGCAGCGTGTCGGGTGCGCCGATAGCGATATTCGCCTGATTATTAATAATCGCATCCCAGACGCCATTATACACTTCGGTGGTGACGGTAATCTGGCAGGTAGGAAACTGCTTTTTCAGTACCTGCAATAAGCGCGCGGTGTGTTTGGGCGTATAAAGCAGCTGATTAATACAAATGCGAACCCGTGCTTCTATGCCCTGCGAAATAGTATCAATGCTGCGTTTGATGGCATGGAAATCATTCAGCAGATCGGTAGCTTTGCGGAAAAAATAACGCCCGGACTCCGTTAACTCAATGCTTCGGGTACTGCGAGTGAACAGCACCACATCCAGCCCCGTTTCCATTCGCTTGATGGTGTAGCTAATGGCGGAAGTGGTTAAACCCAACTCTTCTGCGGCTTTACTGAAGCTGCCAAAACGCGCAGCGGTAGTAAATGCCAACAGATTCTCTTCGGTAAAAATTGAGTTCATTAAACCATTCCCGCCATTATCTACTATGAATTTCTCCAGCTATGACTGTAGAGGTATCGGTTAAAGATAGATAATCATTTTTGAATAACTTTTAATACCCGTCGCGTTTAGTCGTCGCTTCGCTTAATTTTTGTCCGCCATATTCTGAAATTATCCCCACGCAGTTACCCGCCAGAAAACCCAGTAATGTCACCGTCCAGTTCATCCCGCTGGCAAAAAACAGCGTCATGCCGAGAAAGCCTCCGGGAATGAATGACAGTAACCAGAAACGCCCTTGCCAGACCACTACAGCTGAGAAAGGCACGGTAGTCATCACGCTTGCCCAGAACACGGAAAGCCCACTCACCGGGGCCAGCCAACCGGCAGCCAGCGCGGCGAAAAACGCCCACACCATCCCGGAATAATTAACCGCCAGGCTTCTGATAAACCCCGATTTACCGCCGCCTGCGGCATAAAAACTGCAAAAGGCGACGAAGCCAATGGTTCCTAATAATTCCCATCCCTGAGAGAGCCCGACATGTGAAGACACTAACTGCCAAAGCCCTGCACAAACACCGACGGTTATACCCGTTGCAGTGAGTCCGTTCATCTTGTTCCCCTCTGGTTAGACATGGACGAAAGCTGCGCTTACATGTGCAGACTATAGAGAAATAAAACCTGATTGAGTGAAAGGGTATCGGGTCAAAGAAACAAATATTGCACTACCGCACACTGCGAAAAGATTGTTGAACATCATTCAACAAAAAGGCGAAATACGGCGAATTAAATTTAAGCGGGTTCTTTTATCAGATTATCGTTGCTATTCTCAATTCATCGAAAACAGCCACAAAAAACAGGGGAATGTTAATGAGTATAAAAAATCTACCTGCCGATTATTTATTGGCTGCACAACAGGGTGATATCGATAAAGTAAAAACCTGCCTTGCTCTGGGGGTAGATATAAATACCTGCGATCGTCAGGGGAAAACGGCAATTACGCTGGCAAGTTTATATCAGCAATATGCTTGCGTTCAGGCATTAATTGATGCCGGAGCGGATATTAATAAACAAGACCAGACCTGTTTAAATCCTTTTTTAATGAGCTGCCTGAACGGTGATTTAACGCTACTACGAACTATTTTACCGGCTAAACCAGACCTTAATTGTGTAACCCGTTTCGGCGGTGTCGGCCTGACGCCTGCCTGTGAAAAAGGCCATTTAAGTATTGTGAAAGAGCTTTTGACGCATACGGATATTAACGTTAACCAGACCAACCATGTTGGCTGGACGCCACTCCTGGAAGCAATTGTGCTTAACGATGGCGGGATAAAACAGCAGGCGATTGTCCAGTTATTGCTGGAACACGGTGCCAGCCCGCACATGACGGATAAATATGGCAAAACGCCGCTGGAACTGGCGCGGGAACGAGGCTTTGAAGAGATTGCGCAGTTACTGATTGCCGCAGGTGCATAAACCGGGAGGCTTGCTATCGACACACCAGAAAGACGGTGTGTGTGGGCGCTAACTGCGGATGCTGATTTTCTGGCGCAGCGGGGGCAAGGACAGGTTGAACAGGTCTTTGCCAGAGCGGTAAATATCGCACTTCCGGCCCGCCAGCAGTTGCTAACGCTGCTTTGTGAAGAGTACGACAATGCGCCAAACAGTTGTCGGTTGGCACTCACTCACTTTGATGGTCTGTTCCGTCATGGTGATAAGGTTCAGTTTGATGATCAAGGTATTACGGTTGGTCAACATCTTCATATAGAGATGAGTCATTGCCAGCGTTGGCTGTTCCCAGCTTTGCAAATGACCGCTGAAAATTTTCACCTTATCGCCTGGCAACAGTGGCACGACATTATTCATCAACACCTGGGGGAAAATGAAACCCTGTTTAATTATTGTGGCGATAACCCGTTCTATCAGGCATTAAAAAAAGAATTACATATTAAACGACGGGCTGTTATTCAGGCCGTAAACGATAAAGAAAATATCGCTTTGGCGATTGCTAATATGATGGGGTTAGGGATTGGCCTTACGCCATCAGCCGACGATTATTTAACAGGTCTGGCGCTTATTTTATTTATTCCCGGGCATCCGGCGGAAAAATACAAAGAGGAATTTTATCTCGGTCTGCAACGCGGCAGAAATAATACCACGTTATTAAGTGCCATAACGCTGGAAGCCGCATTACAACAACGCTGCCGGGAAAATATTCATCGTTTTATTCATAACATTATTTATGACATACCTGGGAACGCAACTCAGGCAATAGAAAAAATTAAACATATTGGCTCCAGTTCCGGCTGCGACATGCTGTATGGCATGGCCGATGGTTGTGCGCTGAGCCAAACCTACGGAGGGAATTATGTCAGTTAAAATAGTCATTAAACCGAATACCTATTTTGATTCTGTCTCGCTGATGTCTATCTCCACGCGTGCAAATAAACTCGACGGCGTCGAGCAGGCATTTGTGGCGATGGCGACCGAAATGAACAAAGGCGTTCTGAAGAATTTAGGGCTGCTGACGCCGGAGCTGGAGCAGGCGAAAAACGGCGACCTGATGATTGTCATCAACGGCAAAGCGGGCGCAGACAACGAGCAGTTGCTGGTGGAGATTGAAGAACTGTTCAACAGCAAAGCGCAAAGCGGCTCGCACGAGGCGCGTTATGCCACGATTGCCAGCGCCAAAAAGCATATCCCGGAAAGTAACCTGGCAGTGATTTCGGTCAACGGTCTGTTTGCCGCTCGCGAAGCACGTCAGGCGCTGCAAAACGATCTTAACGTGATGCTGTTTTCCGATAATGTCTCAGTTGAAGATGAACTGGCGCTCAAGCAACTGGCCCACGAAAAAGGGCTGCTGATGATGGGGCCAGACTGCGGCACGGCGATTATCAACGGCGCGGCGCTCTGCTTTGGTAACGCTGTGCGTCGCGGCAACATCGGTATTGTTGGCGCATCCGGCACCGGTAGCCAGGAGCTGAGCGTCCGCATTCATGAATTTGGCGGCGGCGTTTCGCAACTGATTGGCACCGGCGGGCGCGACCTGAGCGAGAAAATCGGCGGCCTGATGATGCTCGACGCTATCGGGATGCTGGAAAACGATCCGCAAACTGAAATCATTGTACTTATCTCCAAACCGCCCGCGCCTGCGGTGGCCCGCAAAGTGCTGGAACGCGCACGCGCCTGCCGCAAGCCGGTGGTAGTCTGCTTCCTCGGTCGTGGCGAAACGCCAGTGGATGAGCAGGGGCTACAGTTTGCCCGCGGCAGTAAAGAGGCGGCATTGAAAGCGGTGATGCTCTCCGGCGTGAAACAAGAACATCTCGAGCTGCATACGCTGAACCAGCCGTTGATTGCGGATGTGCGGGCGCGTCTGCAACCGCAGCAGAAATACATTCGTGGCCTGTTCTGCGGCGGCACGCTGTGTGACGAAACCATGTTCGCGGTGATGGAAAAACACGGCGATGTCTACAGCAATATCCAGCCCGATCCGGAATTCCGCCTGCAAGATATCAACCGCAGCATCAAACACACCTTCCTCGACTTTGGCGATGACGACTTCACCAACGGCAAGCCGCATCCAATGATTGACCCCACCAACCGTATCAGTCGCTTGATCGAAGAAGCGCGCGATCCAGAAGTGGCGGTGATCGTGATGGATTTTGTGCTCGGATTTGGATCGCATGAAGATCCGGTCGGCTCCACCATCAAGGCGATCAAAGAGGCGAAAGCGATCGCCGCTGCCGAAGGACGCGATTTGATCATTCTCGCCTATGTGCTGGGTACCGATCTTGATACGCCATCATTAGAACAACAAAGCCAGATGCTGCTTGATGCCGGAGTGATTCTGGCGAGCAGTAGCACCAATACCGGATTGCTGGCGCGTGAATTTATCTGCAAAGGGGAGGAAGCCTGATGAGCCCGTCACTGTTTAGCCAACCGTTGAACGTTATTAACGTCGGCATCGCCATGTTTAGCGATGACCTGAAAAAGCAGTATGTAGAAGTGACCCAACTCGACTGGACGCCGCCGGGGCAGGGCAATATGCAGGTGGTGCAGGCGCTGGAACGCATTATCCAGTCGCATCCGGTGCTGATTGGTTTTGATCAGGCGATTAACGTGGTGCCTGGCATGACAGCGAAAACCATTCTTCACGCCGGGCCACCAGTGACCTGGGAAAAAATGTGCGGCGCGATGAAAGGCGCGGTCACCGGGGCGCTGGTGTTCGAAGGACTGGCGAAAGATCTTGACGAGGCGGCTGAATTGGCGGCTTCCGGGGAGATCACCTTCTCGCCTTGCCACGAGCATGACTGCGTGGGTTCGATGGCGGGTGTTACCTCTGCCTCGATGTTTATGCACATCGTGAAAAACAAAACCTACGGCAACATCGCTTATACCAACATGAGCGAGCAGATGGCGAAGATTTTGCGTATGGGCGCCAACGATCAGAGCGTGATTGACCGCCTCAACTGGATGCGCGATGTGCAGGGGCCCATGCTGCGCGACGCGATGAAAATTCTCGGTGAGATTGATCTGCGCTTAATGCTGGCGCAGGCGCTGCATATGGGCGATGAGTGTCATAACCGCAATAACGCCGGGACGACGCTGCTGATTCAGGCGCTGACGCCGGGGATTATTCAGGCGGGCTATTCTGTCGAGCAACAGCGCGAAGTGTTTGAGTTTGTCGCCAGCAGCGATTACTTCTCCGGCCCGACGTGGATGGCAATGTGTAAAGCAGCGATGGATGCGGCGCACGGCATTGAATACAGCACCGTGGTGACCACCATGGCGCGTAACGGCGTCGAGTTTGGCCTGCGGGTCAGCGGCCTGCCGGGGCAGTGGTTTACCGGCCCGTCGCAGCAGGTCATCGGCCCGATGTTTGCCGGTTATAAGCCGGAAGATTCGGGGCTGGATATTGGCGACAGCGCCATCACCGAAACCTACGGCATTGGTGGATTTGCTATGGCGACCGCGCCTGCAATCGTCGCGCTGGTGGGCGGTACGGTGGAAGAGGCTATCGATTTCTCCCGTCAGATGCGCGAAATCACTCTCGGCGAAAACCCCAACGTGACCATTCCGCTGCTCGGTTTTATGGGTGTGCCGACGGCAATCGACATCACCCGCGTGGGTAGCAGTGGCATTCTGCCGGTGATCAACACCGCCATTGCCCATAAAGATGCGGGCGTCGGCATGATTGGCGCGGGCATTGTGCATCCACCATTCGCCTGCTTCGAAAAAGCCATTCTTGGCTGGTGCGAACGTTACGGCGTCTGACCTGCAAAGTGCGCGTTGTCTCTGCCGGATGCGGCGTGAACGCCTTATCCGGCCTACGAGTGGCGCAAGAATCTGTAGGCCTGATAAGCGTAGCGCATCAGGCATTTGTCACGATTGCCGGATGCGGCGTGAACGCCTTATCCGGTCTACGAATGGCTCAAGAATCTGTAGGCCTGATAAGCGTAGCGCATCAGGCAATTTGGCGTTGGTCATAACCCCATCACCCTCTGTAGCTGACATAACAACATGAAAGAACTTGTGGTCGTTGCCATTGGTGGCAACAGCATTATCAAAGATAACGCCAGCCAGTCGATTGAGCATCAGGCGGAGGCGGTGAAAGCCGTGGCCGATACGGTGCTGGAAATGCTGGCTTCCGATTACGACATTGTGCTGACCCACGGCAACGGGCCGCAGGTTGGGCTGGATCTACGCCGTGCGGAGATTGCCCACGAGCGCGAAGGGCTGCCCTTAACGCCGCTGGCGAACTGTGTGGCAGATACGCAAGGCGGCATTGGCTACTTGATCCAACAGGCGCTGAACAATCGGCTGGCGCGCCACGGCGAGAAAAAAGCCGTCACCGTGGTGACTCAGGTGGAAGTGGATAAAAACGATCCGGGATTTGCTCACCCCACCAAGCCCATTGGCGCATTCTTCAGTGAAAGCCAGCGTAACGAATTACAAAAGGCAAACCCTGACTGGCGTTTTGTTGAAGATGCCGGACGGGGCTATCGCCGCGTGGTCGCCTCGCCGGAACCGCAACGTATTGTCGAAGCACCTGCCATTAAGGCGCTGATCCAACAAGGCTTTGTGGTAATTGGCGCGGGCGGCGGTGGAATTCCGGTGGTGCGCAGCGAAGCGGGGGATTACCAAAGCGTGGACGCGGTTATCGACAAAGATCTCTCTACCGCGCTGCTGGCTCGCGAAATTCACGCCGACATTCTGGTGATCACCACTGGCGTGGAAAAAGTGTGTATTCATTTTGGCAAACCGCAGCAGCAGGCGCTGGATCGGGTGGATATTGCCACCATGACCCGCTATATGCAGGAAGGGCATTTCCCGCCAGGCAGCATGTTGCCAAAAATCATCGCCAGCCTGACGTTCCTGGAACAGGGCGGTAAAGAAGTGATTATCACCACGCCGGAATGCCTGCCCGCGGCGCTGCGTGGCGAAACGGGCACCCATATTATTAAAACGTAAGGACGTAAGATGAAAAAAAACAATAGCCGCCGTGAATTTCTGAGCCAGAGCGGTAAGATGGTCACCGCCGCCGCGCTGTTTGGTACCTCTGTGCCATTCGCCCATGCGGAGGTCTCTGGCACAACCCACTGCGACGCGAATAACACCATGAAAATCACTGACCCGCATTACTATCTTGATAACGTGCTGCTGGAAACCGGTTTTGACTACGAAAACGGTGTGGCGGTGCAGACCCGCACGGCGCGCCAGACCGTGGAGATTCAGGACGGTAAAATTGTTGCGCTACATGAGAACAAGCAGCATCCGGACGCCACGCTGCCGCAATATGACGCTGGCGGTAAGCTGATGCTGCCCACTACTCGCGACATGCATATTCATCTCGACAAAACCTTTTACGGCGGACCGTGGCGCTCGCTCAATCGCCCGGCAGGCACCACCATCCAGGACATGATCAAACTCGAGCAGAAAATGCTGCCGGAGTTACAACCGTACACGCAGGAGCGGGCAGAAAAACTGATCGATTTATTGCAGTCGAAAGGCACCACCATTGCCCGCAGCCACTGCAATATCGAACCGGTTTCCGGCCTGAAAAATCTGCAAAATTTGCAGGCGGTGCTGGCGCGACGTCAGGCGGGCTTCGAGTGTGAAATCGTCGCCTTCCCGCAGCACGGTTTGCTGCTGTCGAAATCGGAACCCTTGATGCGTGAAGCAATGCAGGCAGGCGCGCATTACGTCGGCGGGCTGGACCCGACCAGTGTTGATGGCGCGATGGAAAAATCCCTCGACACCATGTTCCAGATTGCGCTGGACTACGACAAAGGCGTCGATATTCATCTGCACGAAACCACTCCGGCGGGCGTGGCAGCCATCAATTATATGGTTGAAACAGTGGAGAAAACGCCGCAGCTAAAAGGCAAGCTGACCATCAGCCACGCCTTTGCGCTGGCTACCCTCAACGAGCAACAAGTAGATGAACTGGCGAACCGGATGGCGGCGCAGCAAATCTCGATCGCCTCGACGGTGCCGATTGGCACGTTGCATATGCCGCTCAAACAGCTGCACGACAAAGGCGTAAAAGTGATGACCGGCACCGACAGCGTTATCGACCACTGGTCGCCTTACGGCCTGGGCGACATGCTGGAAAAAGCCAATCTGTACGCGCAGCTCTATATTCGTCCTAACGAACAGAATTTGTCCCGCTCGCTGTTTTTAGCCACTGGTGATGTATTGCCGCTCAACGAAAAAGGCGAGCGCGTCTGGCCTAAAGCGCAGGATGACGCCAGCTTTGTGCTGGTGGACGCCTCCTGTTCCGCCGAGGCGGTGGCGCGTATCTCGCCGAGAACCGCAACGTTCCATAAAGGGCAACTGGTGTGGGGGAGTGTGGCAGGTTGATACGAATTTGAAACGCCTGCAACGGTGAATAGTAAGAGATTTAAGCCCCAGGGAGTGGGGCGGGAATGGTTTGTTAATGAATGATCCTGAACTTTATAATCTCCCGGCATAATTTCCAGGGGATTATTTGAGAGAAATACACAAAAGTGAGTTTTAACAAAGGTATTTATCAAGCCATAAATGTGACCTGCTTCAGATAAAAAAGATTAAACATAGAAAAACCAATGATCCTCTTGCTGATGGTTATCAACAGTAATTAAGATGTGATTTTTTTCCGTAATCGCGAAAATATTCTCATGACCATAAAAGAAAAAATCTCACAAAAATATCCCCATGCTTCCTTTTGTAGTTTTGGCGATTCAGCAGCGTTGGCCGATTACCTCGCAACGTTGATTGCAACTGGTGTTAAAACTGCTTCCTGTGGTTCGCTGGCAGGATGTATTGAAGACAACGCATTTCCGATGATTGGCGAGTATAAGATTGTAGAAAATAGCCGTGGTGAGCCTGTGTGTGTTATCAGAGTTATTGGCCTGCATTTACTGCGCTTTTCTGATGTCACCGAAGAGATTGCCCGCAAGGAAGGTGAAGGTGATCTTAGTCTTGAATATTGGCGCCATGAACACCGTCGTTTTTTCCAGGCAGAGGGAAGCTATTCACCCGAAATGGACGTTATTTTTGAAGAATATGCCCTCATTGACGTTGTGTAGATAACTATTTTTCTACGCGAAATAAGCTCGCAAACATAAAGTATCGCTAATTGTGTTTGTTTTACTATTTTTTACGTGATGAATGTCACACTTATTGTTGCTGCCCATTTTGTCCATATTTATAACCAAATTTTTAATAGCTGCCTGAAATAGGGCTGTTTATTCTGCATTAAAATATTCGAAAATTCTTATTCTCTCCAGCGCGCTAATTTGGGCGAACACTTCCTGACTACCCTGCAATGAGGCTGAAATGATGAATAAACGTTTTGTTATCAATATGGTGTCTTCGCTGTTATTAGGCGCTGCGCTAATTTCCTCGCCGCTCCAGGCCGCGGAAAAAGTCGTGGTGAATATCTCTAAAGTCGATGGTATGCCGTGGTTTAATCGCATGGGCGAAGGTGTGGTCGAGGCGGGTAAAGCCTTTGGTGTTAATGCGTCACAGGTGGGGCCTTCAAGTACTGATGCTCCGCAACAGGTTAAAATCATTGAGGATTTAATCGCCCGTAAGGTTAATGCAATTACAATTGTGCCAAACGATGCCAACGTGCTGGAACCGGTATTCAAAAAAGCGCGAGATGCCGGAATTGTGGTTCTGACCAACGAATCCCCCGGTCAGCCAAGTGCTAACTGGGATATCGAAATCATTGATAACGAAAAATTTGCCGCTGAATATGTTGAACATATGGCGAAACGCATGGGTGGCAAGGGCGGCTATGTGATTTACGTGGGTAGTTTGACCGTGCCGCAGCATAACTTATGGGCTGACTTGCTGGTGAAATACCAGAAAGAGCATTACCCGGATATGCATGAAGTTACCCGCCGCATGCCGGTTGCCGAGAGTGTGGATGACTCACGTCGTACCACACTGGACCTCATGAAAACCTATCCTGACTTGAAAGCGGTTGTCTCCTTTGGTTCAAACGGTCCGATTGGCGCGGGACGTGCGGTGAAAGAGAAACGGGCGAAAAATAAAGTCGCAGTCTATGGCATGATGATCCCTTCACAGGCGGCATCACTGATTAAAAGTGGTGATATCACCGAAGGGATTACTTACGATCCGGCCTCTGCAGGTTACGCACTCGCGGCCGTCGCCAGCACGTTGCTGAAGGGTGAAGAGATCAAACCTGGATTAGAAATGGAGAATCTCGGTAAGGCCGACGTAGATATGGATAAGCGAATTATCCGTTTCCATAAGGTATTACTGGTCAACAAAGACAATATTGACTCACTTTATTAATCCATTTCTTCGGGGCGAAAGCCCCGATTCTTATTGCCAGGGGATGCTATGGAAACCTTCCTTTCCCTTCGTCATATCAACAAAACGTTTCATGCTACGCGAGCGCTGCGCGATGTTTCTCTCGACTTTATGCCGGGTGAGGTGCACTGCCTTGCCGGGCAAAACGGCTGTGGTAAATCGACGTTGATTAAAATTATGTCCGGTGTTTATCGCCCGGATGAGGGGGCGGAAATTACGCTTGGTGGGAAAAACTGGTCAAAGCTGACACCCGCCGCTTCGGTGGCGCAGGGGATTCAGGTGATTTATCAGGACCTCTCTTTATTTCCTAACCTGAGTGTCTGGGAGAATATCGCCGTGAATCACTATCACCACGGACTGTTTGTTAACCGACGTCGTCTGCGTGAGGTGGCGCAGGCGGCAATGACCAGTATTAACGTCACATTGCCACTGGATACGCTCGTTTCTGAGCTTTCAATTGCCCGCTGTCAGCTGGTGGCAATTTGCCGTGCACTGGCGCAGGATGCACGTTTAATCGTGATGGATGAACCAACCGCTTCGCTGACCCATCAGGAAGTGCAAGGGTTATTACAGGTGGTGCATCAATTGCGGGAACGCGGGATCTGCGTGGTCTTCGTCAGTCATCGTCTGGAAGAGGTGATGGAAGTTTCCGACCGTATTTCAGTGTTGAAAGATGGTGAGCTGGTCGGGACCTTTCCGGCTGCAGAGATGACCACAAAACAACTCGGTTTCCTGATGACCGGCCAGGAGTTTGAATATCAGGTGCGAGAGTTGTGGCAGGGAAAATCCAGCACCCCAGTGCTGGAGGTGCGTAATTTAAGTCGTCATGGGGAATATCAAAATATTAACTTGCGGGTGGAAGCGGGCGAAGTGGTGTCGATTGTTGGCCTGCTTGGTGCGGGGCGCACGGAATTATGTCTGAGTCTATTTGGTATGACCCGAGCGGATACTGGTGAGATCCTCATCAACGGTCAGCCGGTTACACTGCATAGTAACCAGGACGCCATCCGCCACGGTATTGGTTATGTTTCGGAAGATCGCATGTCGCGCGGTTTGGTGATGGCGCAATCTATTGAAGACAACATCATTAGCACTGTTTTTCACAAGGTAAAAGATCGCTTCGGCTTTCTGAGTGAAGCTAAAGTGCGTGACCTGGTGGACAGGCTAATTAAGGCATTGACCATCAAAGTCTCTGACCCACATCTCCCGGTGAATACGCTTTCCGGGGGTAACGCGCAGCGAGTATCGATCGCCAAATGGCTGGCGATTGGGCCACGACTCTTGATTCTCGATAGCCCGACTGTCGGTGTTGATATCGCCAACAAAGCAGGAATATACGGCATTATCAGCGATCTGGCGGCTCATGGCATTGCGGTATTGATGATCTGCGATGAAATTGAAGAAGCGTGGTATCAAAGCCACCGGATTTTGGTAATGCAAAAAGGTCAGATCACCCATAGCTTCCTGCCTGACAGCAGTTCTCAGGCCAGGATTGCGGAGGTGGTAAATGGCTGAACTGAAAAAACGCCATGAATTCTGGCTGGCATTACTGATTATAGTGCTGTTTGTTGGCCTTGCCTGGCGCAGCGACGAGTTTCTGACATTCGGTAATTTGTACGATCTCGCCAATAACTATGCCATGTTGACTATTCTCGCCTGTGGTTTGTTTGTGGTGTTAATTTCCGGTGGAATTGATATTTCGTTTCCAGCAATGACCATCATTGCGCAATACGGCATGGTGCTGTTGCTACAAAAAATGGGTGGCAACTTTGCTGTCGCGTTTGCCCTGGCGGGCGGCATCGGCATTTTACTTGGCTTAATAAACGCCTTACTGGTTAATCGCCTACGGGTGCCTTCTATCATCATCACCATTTCGACGCTGAATATTTTCTATGGCCTGCTGTTATGGTTGAGTAAAGGTGTGTGGCTGTACGACTTTCCGCCGTGGTTTGAGCAGGGGGTAATGTTGTTCAAGTACACCGATGTTGACGGCTATGACTATGGCCTTGGTCTGCCGCTGATCGCCATGATTACGGTGGTGCTGCTGACAGCGTTTATCATGAATTTCACCAGTGTAGGGCGCAAAATTTATGCCCTTGGCGGGAACCGTGAATCAGCCAGTCGCATCGGCTTTAGCGTGCTGAAACTGCAACTTTTCGTTTACGGCTATATGGGATTGATGTCTGGTGCTGCGGGTGTAGTGCAGTCGTGGACGGTGATGACTGTCGCCCCCGATTCTCTTCTGGGTTATGAGCTGACAGTACTGGCTGCGGTGGTGCTTGGCGGCACTAGTTTGCTCGGCGGGCGCGGCACGTTAACCGGTACTTTGCTCGGCGTGGTGTTGTTGGCAGTGATGCAAAACGGGCTAAATTTATTGGGAGTCTCGTCTTACTGGCAAACATTGATCACAGGCATCATCATCGTTGCCAGCATTAGTGCCACGGCGTGGAGTCAGCATCAGAACCGGAGTCTGCTATGAAAAAATCGTGGCGTAATAACGTTGAGTTTTATTTGATCGGCCTGCTGGTGCTAACTGTTGCCGCGTTCAGCATTACTATGCCGGAGATTTTCTGGTCGATAAGTAACTTCCAGTCTGTCGCTTCGCAAATGCCCGTGCTGGGCATTCTGGCGTTGGCTATGGCGGTGACCATGCTTTGTGGCGGCATTAACTTGTCAATTATTGCTACCGCTAACGCCTGTTCACTGGTGATGGCGTGGGTGGCGACTCAGTATCCGCCGGGTATTACTACGGTTGTCGCTACGCTGCTGGCGGGCGCTGGTGCGGCGGTGATAATTGGTTTATGTAATGGCGTATTGATTGCCGGTATTCGAGTGTCGCCAATTCTTGCAACGCTTGGGATGATGACGTTGCTCAAAGGGGTAAATATTCTGGTGACAGGCGGTAGCGCCATTGCCAATTATCCCTCATGGGTGCTGTGGTTGAATCATGCACAGTGGTTCGGTATTCCGCTACCGATGTGGTTGTTTACCGCAGTGGCGCTGGGGCTGTGGATATTGCTGGAGAAAACGCCGCTCGGTAAATCCATTTATCTGATTGGTTCTAACGAACGAGCAACACTTTACTCCGGTATTAACACGCGTCGGGTGCTGATATGGGTGTATGTCATTTCCGCCTTGCTTTGTGCGGTAGCGGCATTTTTGATGATGTCGAAACTCAACTCGGCTAAGGCCTCTTATGGCGAATCGTACTTGCTGGTGTCAATCCTCGCGGCAGTACTCGGCGGGGTTAATCCGGACGGCGGCAGCGGGCGGATAATTGGTATGGTGCTGGCGCTGTTTCTTCTGCAAATTATTGAAAGCGGCTTCAATATTCTCGGGATAAGCCCCTACCTGACGATGGCCTTATGGGGAACGTTGCTGCTCTGTTTCATTCAGGCTCGCGGCATGTTGGGGCTGGATCGGGTGGTTTAAATATTGGCTATATTCAATGGACGCGTTTTGCTGCGATGGCATTTCAGGCATCGCCAAATACACATAGCTAATCAGGAGTAAACACAATGAAGATCAAAGCTGTTGGTGCATATTCCGCTAAACAACCGCTGGAACCGATGGATATCACCCGGCGTGAACCGGGACCGCATGATGTCAAAATTGAAATCGCTTACTGTGGCGTCTGCCATTCCGATATCCACCAGGTCCGTTCCGAGTGGGCGGGGACGGTTTATCCCTGCGTGCCGGGCCATGAAATTGTAGGGCGCGTGGTAGCCGTTGGTGATCAGGTAGAAAAATATGCGCCGGGCGATCTGGTCGGTGTCGGCTGCATTGTCGACAGTTGTAAACATTGCGAAGAGTGTGAAGACGGGCTGGAAAACTACTGTGATCACATGACCGGCACCTATAACTCGCCGACGCCGGACGAACCGGGCCATACGCTGGGCGGCTACTCACAACAGATTGTCGTTCACGAGCGATATGTTCTGCGTATTCGTCACCCGCAAGCGCAACTGGCGGCGGTGGCGCCTTTATTGTGTGCAGGGATCACCACGTACTCGCCGCTGCGTCACTGGCAGGCCGGGCCGGGTAAAAAAGTGGGCGTGGTTGGCATTGGCGGTCTGGGGCATATGGGGATAAAGCTGGCCCACGCGATGGGGGCGCATGTAGTGGCATTTACCACGTCTGAGTCAAAACGCGAAGCGGCAAAAGCCCTTGGGGCCGATGAAGTTGTTAACTCGCGCAATGCCGATGAGATGGCGGCTCATGTGAAGAGTTTCGATTTCATTTTGAATACCGTAGCTGCGCCACATAATCTCGATGATTTTACCACCTTGCTGAAGCGCGATGGCACCATGACCCTGGTTGGTGCGCCTGCGACACCGCATAAATCGCCGGAAGTTTTCAACCTGATCATGAAACGCCGTGCGATAGCCGGTTCTATGATTGGCGGCATTCCAGAAACTCAGGAGATGCTCGATTTTTGCGCCGAACATGGCATCGTGGCTGATATAGAGATGATTCGGGCCGATCAAATTAATGAAGCCTATGAGCGAATGCTACGTGGTGATGTGAAATATCGTTTTGTTATCGATAATCGCACACTAACAGACTGAAAAAATTAATAAATGCTCTATGATTTAACATATTAATTTCGCCCTCCACTTAACTTTTTAGTTAAGAAGGGCGAAATACTATCAAAGTAGCAGTAAAATCTATAATGTAAATTCAAATTGTTAAATTAATTCCCTCCAGTACACAATGCTGCATATATTAGTTATGAGCGATTTCTGATAGTGCCTGGTTTAATCAGGGCTTTATTATCTGCGACGTTTATTTTTATTTAAGAGAGATCGCAATGATACCATTAAAAGCGCCGCACAATAATTTGTTGCTATATACGAAACAAAGCGTACACAATACGTTTAAAAACAATCAGTTACCTGAAGATATCAGAAGTACACTGGTTTCTTGTGTCGATATATTCAAGGTTTTGATTAAACAATACTATGATTATCCTTATGATTGTCGTGATGATTTAGTCGATGATGATAAACTCATTTATCTCATGGCTGCCGTACGAGATTGCGAGTGGGCAGCCGACAATGCGCTTACCATAAATGTGCAGTTTAATGATTTCCCTGGAGTTTATGACTGGGTGGATTACCCTGATTACCCGATTAAGTTTGTTTTTCGGATACTTGAAAATCAAAAAGGGACCGTTTGGGTATATGATCAGGATGACGTGTTTCTTGATATTAAAGAGAATATCCATGCCGGACGCTTCACCGGACTTAAGAAATTAGTGCAGTTTATCGATTCAGTACGAACAGATTGCAAATGCATTCTTCTTGAGCACCATATGCCTTTGTTGAGACTTTTCCGTGAAGGGAAAGAATGTGAGCATGTAGAAAAATGGCTTCGCGAAATGTCGCGCATTCCGGATGCAGACGCACCTATTAAGCAGGCGCTTGCGTATGAATTATTATTGCACTTAAAAAATATTTACCCTGTTTTTCCTGAATCGCTAGTGATGTTATTGCTCTCCGTTCTGAACGTGAAAACATACAGAGATGATGCACGATTAAATCAATGGGTATCTAATAGAGTGCAGGAATTAGGTGACAAATATTATCCTGTAAATAAGCACGTTAAAATACGCTACACTCTTTAGTTTAGAAACTTTTCCATCTCCAATTTGTTATTCCATCAGAGAGTGAATCGCAAAGCGGGTAATCATTTCATCTGCTTATCTCTACGTCAAATGGCATTTACCCTCCTTTTTCGCCGATATTTTGTTGTGATCGGCGTCATGTTGCTTAAAAAGTGAACTTGTGCGAGTGTTTTATGAATGTGTTGGTTGACATTCATATGAAAAAAATCATAATTCCATCATGTTTGTGTGGGGTCTTTTCTGTATCTTACGCATCGCACTCAAGCCTGACAGACAATATGCTGTAAGGCTCATATCACAAACCGCCATTAGCTCATCAGGAAGAGCAGACGACAACCAGGATTGTTGTATGGTACGGGGTTCGAGGCCTCGATGGCGGTCCAATTTTTCAAAACTCTTCTGAATCAGATCCTCTTATTATCATCCTTGCAGAGTGGATGGAGCATTGCCAGCTACTCACTGAAGCAGACAAATGAAAAAAGCCCACACAGGGGAGAGTGGGCTGAAATGGGAAGCTAAAGACTCAAGTAAACTTATCGGAAATAAGGACCACGCATTACGGGGGATATCATCGCCGATGAGCGGGATTCGGCAAATCAGGTTGATTACGTAGAGAGTAAATTATCTGCTCACCGCTGCGTTACTCCTTCGTAAATCAGGCGTAGCGCGAATACACCAATAATTGCACCAATAACCCGACTGGCAACGCGTTGCATACGCCCATAAGCACGACGCACAGCGGGCAAAGAAAACGCCTGACTAAGAAAGACTCGCCAGATAATTGATGCGAACACAATTCCCGCCCAGGCCAATAAACGTGCCCAAGTTGGTGTTTCAGCATTTAACGTTACTGAGAAAATACTGATAAAAAATAAAACGGTCTGTGGATTAGAGAGATCGGTAATTAATCCACGGCGAAAAAAGACATACCAGGGGGCGCTAATCGGTTGTTGTAGTGTACTTATTTGCGGTGTTGACTGGCGGCGCATGCTGCACCACGCAAACCATAAGAGATAAGCGCCGCCTACGATTCTAATAAGCGAAAAAATCTCCTCACACTGCGTAATGAGTGTCGCAAGACCATACAAACCCAACCCGGAATAAAACGCATCGCCCAGTGCCACGCCCAACCCGGTCAGCACTCCTGCGCGTCGACCGGAAGCCAGGCTGGTTTGTACCACCACAAAAAGATTGGCTCCCGGATTAAAAAAAGTCATCACGAACAGTCCTACGGTCAGGTAAACGGCGTGCAAGGGATCCATGTGATTTCATCCATAAATAAGTGAAGTAACTTCATCATATTTCTACAAAAAGTAATCGGATGCGAGAGAGATCACAAAGTGTCTTATTTCCGGTTACTGGCGTTTATGCCCTGACTGAACTAATTATTAATCAACCCAATAATATGGGTGGGTGATAGTTTGATAACAACTCTGGAGCCGTAATATGAAAATAATCTCTAAAATGTTAATCGGTGCGTTAGCGTTTGCCGTTACCAACGTTTATGCCGCAGAATTAATGACCAAAGCGGAATTTGAAAAAGTTGCATCGCAATATGAAAAAATAGGTGATATTTCAACCAGTAATGAAATGTCGACTGCAGATGCGAAAGAAGATCTGATCAAAAAAGCGGATGAAAAAGGGGCAGATGTGTTGGTGCTGACCTCTGGTCAAACTGACAATAAGATCCACGGCACGGCAAATATTTATAAGAAGAAATAATTCTGCACCCCATGTAAACATGCCCGATGCGTAAGTTTATCGGTGATCATCTATTGAAATTTATGCCGGATAAGGCGTTCGCGCTGGATTCGGCATTTCAGTTTTTCAGCCGCCGCCAGAATGTCGTTCGGCTGATACCTAAATAATTCGCCGCGGCTGTTTTATCGCCATTAAATTTCTCCAGTGCCTGTTGTGGCGTCAGTAAGCATGGACCGGGAGTTTCCGCCGACTCGCGCGCCAGTTCCGGCAGTAGCAACTGCAAAAATTGCGGCGTTAAATCCGGCGTTGGTTCCACACTTAAAAATAGCGCCAGTCGTTCCATCATATTGCGCAGTTCACGAATATTTCCCGGCCAGTTGTAGCGCAACAGCACAGTTTCACTTGCCTGTAATCCCTGACGTAACGCGGAAGAAAACGGCGCATTAAGTGCCGCCAGTGACACTTTCAAAAAGCTTTCCGCCAGCGGCAGAATATCCGCCACCCGCTCGCGTAGCGGCGGCAATTGCAGACGCAAAATACTCAGTCGATAAAACAGATCACGGCGAAAACGCCCTTGCTGCATATCCTCTTCGAGATTGCAGTGAGTGGCGCTAATAACCCGCACATCCACCGGAACAGGCTGATGCCCGCCGACGCGGGTGACCTCTTTTTCTTCCAGCACCCGCAGTAGCCGGGTCTGCAACGGCAGCGGCATTTCACCAATCTCGTCCAGAAACAGCGTACCGCCGTGGGCAATTTCGAACAGCCCGGCGCGGCCTCCGCGTCGCGAGCCGGTAAACGCTCCTTCCTCATAGCCAAACAGCTCCGCTTCCAGCAGAGATTCAGCAATCGCCCCGCAGTTGACGGCAACAAAAGGATGCGACTTTTTGCCCTGTCGCGCATCGTGGCGGGCAAAATATTCCCGATGAATCGCCTGGGCCGCCAGCTCTTTGCCCGTCCCCGTTTCCCCTTCAATCAACACCGCCGCACTGGAGCGGGCATACAGCAAAATAGTCTGCCGTACTTGTTCCATCTGTGGTGATTGACCGAGCATATCGCCCAGCACGTAACGAGTACGCAGGGCGTTGCGGGTGGCATCGTGAGTGTTATGGCGTAACGACATGCGCGTCATATCCAGCGCATCGCTAAATGCCTGGCGCACGGTGGCGGCAGAATAGATAAAAATTCCGGTCATTCCGGCTTCTTCTGCCAGATCGGTAATCAGCCCCGCGCCGACCACCGCTTCGGTGCCGTTGGCTTTTAGCTCGTTAATCTGCCCGCGTGCGTCTTCTTCGGTAATGTAGCTACGTTGGTCGAGGCGCAAATTAAAGGTTTTTTGAAACGCTACCAGTGCCGGAATGGTTTCCTGATAGGTGACAACGCCGATAGAAGAGGTGAGTTTTCCGGCTTTTGCCAGCGCCTGTAACACATCGTAGCCGCTCGGTTTTATCAGAATCACCGGTACCGACAGGCGGCTTTTCAGGTACGCACCGTTAGAGCCAGCGGCAATGATGGCGTCGCAGCGTTCGCTGGCCAGTTTTTTGCGGATGTAGGTCACCGCTTTTTCAAAGCCAAGCTGAATAGGGGTGATATTCGCCAGGTGATCAAACTCGAGACTGATATCGCGAAACAGCTCGAACAGGCGCGTTACCGATACCGTCCAGATCACCGGTTTGTCGTCATTCAGCCGTGGTGGATGTGCCATAGCGCACCGCAAAGTTAAGAAACCGAATATTGGGTTTAGCCTTGTTTCATAATTGTTGCAATGAAACGCGGTGAAACATTGCCTGAAACGTTAACTGAAACGCATATTTGCGGATTACTTCATGACTTTTTCTCTAACAAATTGAAATAAAACATTTAATTTCATCTAGGTAATTGTGGCACACCCCTTGCTTTGAGTTTATCAACGCAAATAACAAGTTGATAACAAAGGATGGGCTATGTCTCTACACTCTCCAGGTAAAGCGTTTCGCGCTGCACTGTCTAAAGAAAATCCATTGCAGATTGTTGGCACCATTAACGCCAACCATGCGCTGCTGGCGCAGCGTGCCGGATATCAGGCGATTTATCTCTCCGGCGGTGGTGTGGCGGCAGGTTCGCTGGGGTTGCCGGATCTCGGTATTTCTACTCTTGATGATGTGCTGACTGATATTCGTCGTATCACCGACGTCTGCTCGCTGCCGCTGCTGGTGGATGCGGATATCGGTTTTGGCTCTTCGGCCTTTAACGTTGCCCGCACCGTGAAATCGATGATTAAAGCCGGTGCGGCGGGCTTACATATTGAAGATCAGGTTGGAGCAAAACGCTGCGGTCATCGCCCGAACAAAGCGATCGTTTCAAAAGAAGAAATGGTGGATCGGATCCGCGCGGCGGTGGATGCGAAAACCGATCCTGATTTTGTGATCATGGCGCGCACCGATGCGCTGGCGGTAGAGGGGCTGGATGCGGCGCTCGAGCGTGCGCAGGCCTATGTTGAAGCGGGTGCCGAAATGCTGTTCCCGGAAGCAATTACCGAACTCGCCATGTACCGCCAGTTTGCCGATGCGGTGCAGGTGCCAATCCTTGCCAACATTACCGAGTTTGGCGCAACACCGCTGTTTACCACCGACGAATTACGCAGCGCCCATGTCGCAATGGCGCTGTATCCCCTTTCTGCTTTCCGCGCAATGAACCGCGCCGCTGAACATGTTTACAACGTCCTGCGCCAGGAAGGCACGCAGAAAAGCGTCATCGACACCATGCAGACCCGCAACGAGCTGTATGAAAGCATCAACTACTACCAGTACGAAGAGAAGCTCGACGACCTGTTTGCCCGTAGCCAGGCGAAATAAAAAACGCCCTTTGGTTGTATTCGACAACCGATGCCTGATGCGCCGCTGACGCGACTTATCAGGCCTACGGGGTGCACTGAACTGTAGGTCGGATAAAACGCATGACGTCGCATCCGACAACCGATGCCTGATGCGTCGCTGACGCGGCTTATCAGGCCTACGGGATGAACTGAACTGTAGGTCGGATAAGACGCATAGCGTCGCATCCGACAACATTCTCGACCCTACAAATGATAACAATGACGAGGACAACATGAGCGACACAACGATCCTGCAAAACAGCACCCATGTCATTAAACCGAAAAAATCTGTGGCACTTTCTGGCGTTCCGGCGGGCAATACGGCGCTCTGCACCGTGGGTAAAAGTGGCAATGACTTGCATTACCGCGGCTACGATATTCTTGACCTGGCGGAACATTGCGAATTTGAAGAAGTGGCGCATCTGCTGATCCACGGCAAACTGCCGACCCGTGACGAACTCGCCGCCTACAAAACGAAACTGAAAGCCCTGCGCGGTTTACCGGCTAACGTGCGTACCGTGCTGGAAGCCTTACCGGCGGCGTCGCACCCGATGGATGTTATGCGCACCGGCGTTTCCGCGCTCGGCTGCACGCTGCCAGAAAAAGAGGGGCATACCGTCTCTGGCGCGCGTGATATTGCCGACAAACTGTTGGCGTCGCTGAGCTCGATTCTTCTCTACTGGTATCACTACAGCCACAACGGCGAACGCATTCAGCCGGAAACCGATGACGACTCCATCGGCGGTCACTTCCTGCATCTGCTGCATGGCGAAAAGCCGTCGCAAAGCTGGGAAAAGGCGATGCATATTTCGCTGGTGCTGTACGCCGAACACGAGTTTAACGCCTCCACCTTTACCAGCCGGGTGATTGCGGGCACCGGCTCTGACATGTATTCAGCGATTATCGGCGCGATTGGCGCACTGCGCGGGCCGAAACACGGCGGGGCGAATGAAGTGTCGCTGGAGATCCAGCAACGCTACGAAACGCCGGACGAAGCCGAAGCCGATATCCGCAAGCGGGTTGAAAACAAAGAAGTGGTGATTGGTTTTGGCCATCCGGTTTATACCATCGCCGACCCGCGTCATCAGGTGATCAAACGTGTGGCGAAGCAGCTCTCGCAGGAAGGCGGCTCGCTGAAGATGTACAACATCGCCGATCGCCTGGAAACGGTGATGTGGGAGAGCAAAAAGATGTTCCCCAATCTCGACTGGTTCTCCGCTGTTTCCTACAACATGATGGGCGTTCCCACCGAGATGTTCACGCCACTGTTTGTTATCGCCCGCGTCACCGGCTGGGCGGCGCACATTATCGAACAACGTCAGGACAACAAAATTATCCGTCCTTCCGCCAATTATGTTGGCCCTGAAGACCGCCAGTTTGTCGCGCTGGATAAGCGCCAGTAAACCTCTACGAATAACAAGAAGGAAACGTACCCAATGTCAGCTCAAATCAACAACATCCGCCCGGAATTCGACCGTGAAATCGTTGATATCGTCGATTACGTCATGAACTACGAAATCAGCTCCAGAGTGGCCTACGACACCGCCCATTACTGCCTACTCGACACTCTCGGCTGCGGTCTGGAAGCTCTCGAATACCCGGCCTGTAAAAAACTGCTGGGGCCAATTGTTCCTGGCACCGTCGTACCTAACGGCGTGCGCGTTCCCGGAACTCAGTTCCAGCTCGACCCCGTCCAGGCGGCATTTAACATCGGCGCGATGATTCGCTGGCTCGATTTTAACGATACCTGGCTGGCGGCGGAGTGGGGCCATCCTTCCGACAACCTCGGCGGCATTCTGGCAACGGCAGACTGGCTTTCACGCAACGCGGTCGCCAGCGGCAAAGCGCCGTTGACCATGAAACAGGTGCTGACCGCAATGATTAAAGCCCATGAAATTCAGGGCTGCATCGCGCTGGAAAACTCCTTTAATCGCGTCGGCCTCGACCACGTTCTGTTAGTGAAAGTGGCTTCCACCGCCGTGGTCGCCGAAATGCTTGGCCTGACCCGTGATGAAATCCTCAACGCCGTTTCGCTGGCATGGGTAGACGGACAGTCGCTGCGCACCTACCGCCATGCGCCGAACACCGGCACGCGTAAATCCTGGGCGGCGGGCGATGCCACTTCCCGCGCGGTACGTCTGGCACTGATGGCGAAAACGGGCGAAATGGGTTACCCGTCAGCCCTGACCGCGCCGGTATGGGGCTTCTACGACGTCTCCTTTAAAGGTGAATCGTTCCGCTTCCAGCGTCCGTACGGTTCTTACGTCATGGAGAATGTGCTGTTCAAAATCTCCTTCCCGGCGGAGTTCCACTCCCAGACGGCAGTTGAAGCGGCGATGACGCTCTATGAACAGATGCAGGCAGCAGGCAAAACGGCGGCGGATATCGAAAAAGTGACCATTCGCACCCACGAAGCCTGTATTCGCATCATCGACAAAAAAGGGCCGCTCAATAACCCGGCTGACCGCGACCACTGCATTCAGTATATGGTGGCGATCCCACTGTTGTTCGGGCGCTTAACGGCAGCAGATTACGAAGACAACGTCGCGCAAGATAAACGCATCGACGCCCTGCGCGAGAAGATCAATTGCTTTGAAGATCCGGCATTTACCACTGACTACCACGACCCGGAAAAACGCGCCATCGCCAATGCCATAACCCTTGAGTTCACCGACGGCACGCGCTTTGAAGAAGTGGTGGTGGAGTACCCAATTGGTCATGCTCGCCGCCGTCAGGACGGTATTCCAAAACTGGTCGATAAATTCAAAATCAACCTCGCGCGCCAGTTCCCGACTCGACAGCAGCAGCGCATTCTGGAGGTTTCTCTCGACAGAGCTCGCCTGGAACAGATGCCGGTCAATGAGTATCTCGACCTGTACGTCATTTAAGTAAACGGCGGTAAGGCGTAAGTTCAACAGGAGAGCATTATGTCTTTTAGCGAATTTTATCAGCGTTCGATTAACGAACCGGAGCAATTCTGGGCCGAGCAGGCCCGGCGTATTGACTGGCAGACGCCCTTTACGCAAACGCTCGATCACAGCAATCCGCCGTTTGCCCGTTGGTTTTGTGAAGGCCGAACCAATTTGTGTCATAACGCCATCGACCGCTGGCTGGAGAAACAGCCAGAGGCGCTGGCATTAATTGCCGTCTCTTCGGAAACAGAAGAAGAGCGCACCTTTACCTTTCGCCAGTTGCATGACGAAGTGAACGCGGTGGCGTCAATGCTGCGCTCACTGGGCGTACGGCGTGGCGATCGGGTGCTGGTGTATATGCCGATGATTGCCGAAGCGCATATTACCCTGCTGGCCTGCGCGCGCATTGGCGCTATTCACTCGGTAGTGTTTGGTGGATTTGCCTCGCACAGCGTGGCTGCGCGGATTGATGACGCTAAACCGGTGCTGATTGTCTCGGCAGATGCCGGAGCGCGCGGTGGCAAAATCATTCCTTATAAAAAATTGCTCGACGATGCGATAAGTCAGGCGCAGCATCAGCCGCGCCACGTTTTGCTGGTGGATCGCGGGCTGGCGAAAATGGCGCGCGTTACCGGACGGGATGTCGATTTCGCGTCATTGCGCCATCAGCACATCGGCGCGCGGGTGCCGGTGGCGTGGCTGGAATCCAACGAAACCTCCTGCATTCTCTACACCTCCGGCACGACCGGCAAACCAAAAGGTGTACAGCGTGACGTCGGCGGTTATGCGGTGGCGCTGGCGACCTCAATGGACACCATTTTTGGTGGCAAAGCGGGCGGTGTGTTCTTCTGTGCGTCGGATATCGGCTGGGTAGTGGGGCATTCGTATATCGTCTACGCGCCGCTGCTGGCGGGGATGGCGACTATCGTTTACGAAGGATTGCCGACTTATCCTGACTGCGGTGTGTGGTGGAAAATCGTCGAGAAATATCAGGTTAGCCGGATGTTCTCAGCGCCGACCGCCATTCGCGTGCTGAAAAAATTCCCTACCGCTGAAATTCGCAAACACGATCTCTCGTCGCTGGAAGTGCTCTATCTGGCGGGAGAACCGCTGGATGAGCCGACTGCCAGTTGGGTGAGCAATACGCTGGATGTGCCGGTCATCGACAACTACTGGCAGACCGAATCCGGCTGGCCGATTATGGCGATTGCTCGCGGTCTGGACGACAGGCCGACACGTCTGGGAAGCCCCGGCGTGCCGATGTATGGATACAACGTGCAGTTGCTCAATGAAGTCACCGGCGAACCGTGCGGCGTCAATGAGAAAGGGATGTTGGTGGTGGAAGGGCCATTGCCGCCGGGCTGTATTCAGACCATCTGGGGCGACGACGACCGTTTTGTGAAGACGTACTGGTCGCTGTTTTCCCGTCCGGTGTACGCCACCTTTGACTGGGGCATCCGCGATGCTGACGGTTATCACTTTATTCTCGGGCGCACTGACGATGTGATTAACGTTGCCGGGCATCGGCTGGGGACGCGCGAGATTGAAGAGAGTATCTCCAGTCATCCGGGCGTTGCCGAAGTGGCGGTGGTTGGGGTGAAAGATGCACTGAAAGGGCAGGTGGCGGTGGCGTTTGTCATTCCGAAAGAAAGCGACAGTCTTGAAGACCGTGAGATGGCGCACTCGCAAGAGAAGGCGATTATGGCGCTGGTAGACAGCCAGATTGGCAACTTTGGCCGCCCGGCGCACGTCTGGTTTGTCTCGCAATTGCCAAAAACGCGATCCGGAAAAATGCTGCGCCGCACGATCCAGGCGATTTGTGAAGGACGCGATCCGGGGGATCTGACGACTATTGATGATCCTGCGTCGTTGGATCAGATCCGCCAGGCGATGGAAGAGTAAGGTGTTGTCGGATGTGCTCGCGCGGCGCATCCGACACCGTGCACCAATGCCTGATGCGACGCTGACGCGTCTTATCATGCCTACAGGCCTGAACCGCAGGTCGGATAAGGCGCACGCGGCGCATCCGACAGCTATGCGTAGATGCCTGATGCAACGCAGGCGCGTCTTATCATGCCTACAGGCCTGAACCGTAGGTCGGATAAGGCGCACGCGCCGCATCCGACACCGTGCACCAATGCCTGATGCGACGCTGACGCGTCTTATCATGCCTACAGGCCTGAACCGTAGGTCGGATAAGGCGCACGCGCCGCATCCGACACCATGCACCAATGCCTGATGCGACGCAGGCGTGTCTTATCATGCGTACCCATTTTTTCTCAAATAAGTTTTTATCCACTTTTCCACATTCATCCATATAAAAAATATATTCCCCCACGAAAACGATTGCTTTTTATCTTCAGATGAATAGAATGCGGCGGATTTTTTGGGTTTCAAACAGCAAAAAGGGGGAATTTCGTGTCGCAAGATAACAACTTTAGCCAGGGGCCAGTCCCGCAGTCGGCGCGGAAAGGGGTATTGGCATTGACGTTCGTCATGCTGGGATTAACCTTCTTTTCCGCCAGTATGTGGACCGGCGGCACTCTCGGAACCGGTCTTAGCTATCATGATTTCTTCCTCGCAGTCCTCATCGGTAATCTTCTCCTCGGTATTTACACTTCATTTCTTGGTTACATTGGCGCAAAAACCGGCCTGACCACCCATCTTCTTGCTCGCTTCTCGTTTGGTGTTAAAGGCTCATGGCTGCCTTCACTGCTGCTGGGCGGCACTCAGGTCGGCTGGTTTGGTGTTGGCGTGGCGATGTTTGCTATTCCGGTGGGCAAGGCAACCGGGCTGGATATTAATTTGCTGATTGCCGTTTCCGGTTTACTGATGACCGTCACCGTCTTCTTTGGCATTTCGGCGCTGACGGTACTTTCGGTGATTGCGGTTCCGGCGATTGCCTGCCTTGGCGGTTATTCCGTATGGCTGGCCGTTAACGGCATGGGCGGCCTGGAGGCATTAAAAGCGGTCGTTCCCGCACAACCGCTAGATTTCAATGTCGCGCTGGCGCTGGTTGTGGGGTCATTTATCAGTGCGGGTACGCTCACCGCTGACTTTGTCCGCTTTGGTCGCAATGCCAAACTGGCGGTGCTGGTGGCGATGGTGGCCTTTTTCCTCGGCAACTCGTTGATGTTTATTTTCGGTGCGGCAGGCGCTGCGGCACTGGGGATGGCGGATATCTCTGATGTGATGATTGCTCAGGGCCTGCTGCTGCCCGCGATTGTGGTGCTGGGGTTGAATATCTGGACCACCAACGATAACGCACTCTATGCGTCGGGTTTAGGTTTCGCCAATATTACCGGTATGTCGAGCAAAACTCTTTCAGTAATCAACGGTATTATCGGCACGGTCTGCGCACTATGGCTGTATAACAATTTTGTCGGCTGGCTAACCTTCCTTTCGGCTGCTATTCCTCCGGTGGGTGGCGTGATCATCGCTGACTATCTGATGAACCGTCGCCGCTATGAGCACTTTGCGACCACGCGTATGATGAGTGTCAATTGGGTGGCGATTCTGGCTGTCGCGCTGGGGATTGCCGCAGGCCACTGGTTACCGGGCATTGTTCCGGTCAACGCGGTATTAGGTGGCGCGCTGAGCTATCTGATCCTTAACCCGATTTTGAATCGTAAAACGACAGCAGCAATGACGCATGTGGAGGCTAACAGTGTCGAATAACGCTTTACAAACAATTATTAACGCCCGGTTACCAGGCAAAGAGGGGCTGTGGCAGATTCATCTTCACGACGGAAAAATCAGCGCCATTGATGCGCAATCCGGCGTGATGCCCATAACTGAAAACAGCCTGGATGCCGAACAAGGTTTAGTTTTACCGCCGTTTGTGGAGCCGCATATTCACCTGGATACCACGCAAACCGCCGGGCAACCGAACTGGAATCAGTCCGGCACGCTGTTTGAAGGTATTGAACGCTGGGCCGAGCGCAAAGCGTTATTAACCCATGACGATGTGAAACAACGCGCCTGGCAAACGCTGAAATGGCAGATTGCCAACGGTATTCAGCATGTGCGTACCCATGTCGATGTTTCGGATGCAACCCTGACTGCGCTAAAAGCGATGCTGGAAGTGAAGCAGGAAGTCGCACCGTGGATTGATCTGCAAATCGTCGCCTTCCCGCAGGAAGGGATTTTGTCGTATCCCAACGGTGAAGCGTTGCTGGAAGAGGCATTACGCTTAGGGGCTGACGTAGTGGGGGCGATTCCGCATTTTGAATTTACCCGTGAATATGGCGTGGAGTCGCTGCATAAAACCTTCGCCCTGGCGCAAAAATACGACCGTCTCATCGATGTTCACTGTGATGAGATCGATGACGAACAGTCGCGCTTTGTCGAAACCGTTGCCGCCCTGGCTCACCGTGAAGGCATGGGCGCGCGAGTCACCGCCAGCCACACCACGGCAATGCACTCCTATAACGGGGCGTATACCTCGCGCCTGTTCCGTTTGCTGAAAATGTCCGGTATTAACTTTGTCGCCAACCCGCTGGTCAATATTCATCTACAAGGGCGTTTCGATACGTATCCAAAACGTCGCGGTATTACGCGCGTTAAAGAGATGCTGGAGTCCGGCATTAACGTCTGCTTTGGTCACGATGATGTCTTCGATCCGTGGTATCCACTGGGAACGGCGAATATGCTGCAAGTGCTGCATATGGGGCTGCATGTTTGTCAGTTGATGGGCTACGGGCAGATTAACGACGGCCTGAATTTAATCACCCACCATAGCGCCAGGACGTTGAATTTGCAGGATTACGGCATAGTCGCCGGAAACAGCGCTAACCTGATTATCCTGCCGGCTGAAAATGGGTTTGATGCGCTGCGCCGTCAGGTTCCGGTACGCTATTCGGTACGTGGTGGTAAGGTGATTGCCACCACGCAACCGGCACAAACCACCGTGTATCTGGAGCAGCCGGAAGCCATCGATTACAAACGGTAATCGGCTGGGTTGCAGCGAGCGTAGTTTATGCCGGATGCGGCGTGAACGCCTTGCACTGAACTCGTAGGCCTGATAAGCGTCGCGCATCAGGCAATTCCAGCCGCTGACCTGTGTCAGCGGCTACCGTGATTCATTCCCGCCAACAACCGCGCATTCATCCAACGCCATTTGCAAAAATGCCTTTGCGGCGGCTGTCTGCCCGCTATTTTTCCGCCGCAACAAAACCGCCGTTCTCTCCAGTAACGGTGGGGCAAGGGATATAGCTTTAAGCCCGTCATGTTGTGTGGCAATCGCTGCTGGCAACAATGTGGAAAGGGAAGTGCGGCGAATCAGCGCCAGAACTGCGCTAATTGAGTTCGCCTCTATCACCACCTGTGGATGTAGCCCCGCTTTCTCGCAGTAGTGGTCAATTTGCTCTCTGGTGGCAAATTCCGCGCTGAGCAGTACCAGTTTTTCATCATGCAAGCGACTCAACGCCACCTGTTCATGGACTGCCAGTGGATGATGTTGCGCCACGACTAACGCTAAACTTTCTGTCAGTAAAGGTATTGCCTCCAGTTCCGGCGAATGAACCGGCGCGAAGGCAATCCCAACATCCAGCTCGTCGCGGCAAAGCAGATCTTCGATTTTCTCCTGTGACATTTCCTGTAGCTGGAGCGTGATGCCGGGATAACGCGCATAGAAATCCGCCATTAAAGGGCCGATAAAGTAACTCGTGAAGGTGGGGGTGACGGCGATGCGCAGCGATCCTCGCGTCAAATCGGCAACATCATGAATCGCCCGTTTACCCGCCCCCAGTTCCTGTAACGCACGGCTGGCGTACTGTCGCCAGACTTCTCCCGCATCGGTGAGACGAATCGTTCGCCCGCTACGGTCAAACAGCGGTACGCCCAAACTCTCTTCTAACTGGCGAATCTGCTGGGAAAGCGCAGGCTGGGAGATATGCAACGCACTGGCGGCACGGGTGAAGCTGCCATGTTCAGCCACGGCAAGAAAGTAATTGATATGTCGAGAGAGCATTCGCCAACCTATAAGTAAATCCAATAGAACTCATCATAAATGAGTCTTTTACCTTATGGCAATCGGCGAGTAGTCTGCCTCTCATTCCAGAGACAGACAGAGGTTAACGGTGAAAGAGATTATTGATGGATTCCTTAAATTCCAGCGCGAGGCATTTCCTGAGCGGGAAGCCTTGTTTAAACAGCTGGCGACACAGCAAAGCCCGCGCACACTTTTTATCTCCTGCTCCGACAGCCGTCTGGTCCCTGAGCTGGTGACGCAACGCGAACCTGGCGATCTGTTCGTGATTCGCAACGCGGGCAATATCGTCCCTTCCTACGGACCGGAACCTGGTGGCGTTTCTGCTTCGGTGGAGTATGCCGTCGCTGCGCTTCGGGTATCTGACATTGTGATTTGCGGTCATTCCAACTGTGGCGCGATGACTGCCATTGCCAGCTGTCAGTGCATGGACCATATGCCTGCTGTTTCCCACTGGCTGCGTTATGCCGATTCAGCTCGCGTCGTTAATGAGGCGCGCCCGCATTCCGATTTAGCGTCAAAAGCTGCGGCGATGGTACGTGAAAACGTCATTGCTCAGTTGGCTAATTTGCAAACTCATCCATCGGTGCGCCTGGCGCTCGAAGAGGGGCGGATCGCCCTGCACGGCTGGGTCTACGACATTGAAAGCGGCAGCATCGCAGCGTTTGACGGCGCAACCCGCCAGTTTGTGCCACTGGCCGCTAATCCTCGCGTTTGTGCCATACCGCTACGCCAACCGACCGCAGCGTAACCTTATTTTTAAACCATCAGGAGATTCACCATGATTCAGTCGCAAATTAACCGCAATATTCGTCTTGATCTTGCCGATGCTATTTTGCTCAGCAAAGCTAAAAAAGATCTCACATTTGCCGAGATTGCCGACGGCACCGGGCTGGCAGAAGCCTTTGTGACCGCGGCTTTGCTGGGTCAGCAGGCGCTTCCTGCCGACGCCGCCCGCCTGGTCGGGGCGAAGCTGGATCTCGACGAAGACGCCATTCTACTGTTGCAGATGATTCCACTGCGTGGCTGCATTGATGACCGTGTTCCAACCGACCCAACGATGTACCGTTTCTATGAAATGTTGCAGGTGTACGGCACAACCCTGAAAGCGTTGGTTCATGAGAAGTTTGGCGATGGCATTATCAGCGCGATTAACTTCAAACTCGACGTTAAGAAAGTGGCGGATCCGGAAGGTGGCGAACGCGCGGTCATCACCTTAGATGGCAAATATCTGCCGACCAAACCGTTCTGACAACCATGCGCGACCATCAAAAGACGTTCACGATACTGCTGGTTCTGGTGCTGATTGGTCTTAATATGCGACCACTGCTCACCTCCGTCGGGCCACTGCTACCGCAATTGCGCCAGGCGAGCGGAATGAGCTTTAGCGTGGCTGCCCTGTTGACGGCTCTGCCGGTGGTCACCATGGGCGGGCTGGCGCTGGTCGGAAGCTGGCTTCATCAGCATGTCAGCGAACGTCGCAGCGTCGCCATCAGTTTGTTGCTGATAGCCGTCGGCGCATTGATGCGAGAGCTTTACCCTCAAAGTGTGCTGCTGCTTAGCAGCGCACTGCTCGGTGGAGTGGGGATCGGCATCATTCAGGCGGTGATGCCTTCGGTGATTAAACGGCGGTTTCAGCAGCGCACGCCACTGGTGATGGGGCTGTGGTCCGCGGCTCTGATGGGCGGCGGTGGACTTGGTGCCGCCCTGACGCCCTGGTTAGTTCAACATAGCGAAACCTGGTATCAAACACTCGCCTGGTGGGCGCTGCCTGCCGTTGTTGCGCTCTTTGCCTGGTGGTGGCAAAGCGCCCGCGAGGTCGCCTCTTCCCACAAGACAACAACCACTCCGGTTCGCGTGGTATTCACTCCCCGCGCGTGGACGCTGGGCCTTTACTTCGGTCTGATTAACGGCGGTTACGCCAGTCTGATTGCCTGGTTACCCGCCTTCTATATTGAGATTGGTGCCAGCGCGCAGTACAGCGGTTCCTTGCTGGCGTTGATGACGCTTGGTCAAGCCGCAGGGGCATTGCTGATGCCTGCTATGGCTCGCCATCAGGATCGGCGCAAACTATTAATGCTGGCACTGGCGTTACAACTGGTGGGTTTCTGCGGCTTTATCTGGCTGCCGCTGCAATTGCCGGTATTGTGGGCAATGGTGTGTGGGTTAGGTCTGGGTGGCGCATTTCCGCTCTGTTTGCTGCTGGCGCTCGATCACTCTGCGCAACCGGCTATTGCTGGCAAACTGGTGGCGTTTATGCAGGGGATCGGTTTTATCATTGCCGGGCTTGCTCCGTGGTTTTCTGGTGTGCTGCGTAGTATCAGTGGCAATTACCTGATGGACTGGGCGTTTCATGCGCTGTGCGTCGTTGGGCTGATGATCATAACCCTGCGTTTTGCACCAGCACGTTTTCCGCAGCTGTGGGTCAAAGAGGCATGATGCGACGCTCGTTCCTACGCTTTGTTTACGCCGGATGCGGCCTACGTAGATCACTGAACTTATAGGCCTGATAAGCGGAGCGCATCAGGCAATTTTGCTTATTTAAACTGACGATTCAACTTTAAAATCTTTGAAATAATATTGCTTATCCCGGTCGTTTATTTCGCGAATAACCCGACAAGGAACGCCAGCAGCTACGACGTTTGGTGGAATGTCTTTTGTGACGACACTTCCCGCGCCAATAACAGAATTATCCCCGATGGTGACGCCTGGATTAATGACCACATGGCTGCCGATCCAGACGTTATTACCAATCGTTATCGCAAAAGAGTACATCTCTCCGTTTTTTCTTAATTCATGGTGTACAGGGTGTCCCGTAACGGAAATGGTAACGTTGGGGGCAATCAGTACGTTATCACCGATCGTTACCGTGTAGTCATCGACAATGGTTAAATTGAAATTTGCATAAAAATTGCGGCCTATATGGATGTTGGAGCCGTAAGAGAAATAGACAGGCGGTTCTACCCAGGCGTTTTCCCCTACCGTGGCAAACATTTTTTTTATCAGGCTTTCTCTTTTTTCAACTTCCGCTGGATGCGAGTGATTAAACTCATACATTAATGTTTTCCCACGAAGTCTTTTTTCAGGTAAGCCTTCGCACATATCGGTAAATAGCTTTCCTGCTTTTATTCTTTCTGTCATCGACATGTTCATTTTGATCATTCCGTCCTGATATGTTGGTCGGATAAGGCGCTTGCGCCGTATCCGACATTGATTGTTTAAGCGACTTCATTCACCTGGCGACGCAGCAAGGAAAGCGGTCCGGGGCCGCTAAGCGTGAACACGGAAATTAAGGTGAAGCCCAACGCCACCAGACCCAGCACCAGATAAGCGCCCTGGAAACCGATGCTTTCATACATATTGCCCGCCAGTACAGACATAAAAATCATCGCCAGTTGCTTAAAGAAGCAGAAACAGACCAGATAAATCGTCGCTGAAAAACGCACTTCAAACTGGCTGGTAATATATTTAAAGCAGCCCACCAGCAGGAACGGTACTTCAAACATATGCAACGTTTTCAGAATAACCACTTCCAGCGCTGAGGTGGCGAATGATGAGCCAATAATACGTACAGACATAATAGTGCCAGCCAGCAGCAGGGCGTTTTTCCCACCGATGCGATTAATGATCAGTGGCGCAAAGAACATAATCGAGGCGTTAAGTAATTCGCCCATTGTCGTTACGTAGCCAAATACCCGCGTACCCTGTTCACCGGTAGCAAAGAACGAAGTAAAGAAATTAGCAAACTGTTGGTCAAAAACATCGTAGGTGCAGGAAACGCCAATAACATACAGTGACAAAAACCACAGTTTTGGCTGTCTGAACAGTTCCAGCGCCAGCTTAAGGCTAAATGCTGAATGGTTGGCGCCTACCGCATTGGCAACCGTGGCGGAAGAAGGCGCATCCGTTTTGGCGAAAAAGAGTAAAACGGCAAGGATGAGTGCACAGCCAGAACCCAGCCAGAAAACAAACTGATTATTAATGGTGAACATGATGCCGACAATTGAGGCACACAGCGCCCAACCAACACAGCCAAACATCCGCGCGCGACCAAATTCGAAATGACTACGACGGCTGACCTTCTCGATAAATGCTTCTACTGCTGGCGCACCGGCGTTAAAACAAAAGCCAAGATAAATGCCACCAACAATCGAGCCTACAAGAATGTTGTATTTTAACAGTGGCCCGAAGATAAAAATAAAGAACGGCGCAAACATCACTAACATGCCGGTAATCATCCACAGCAGGTATTTGCGCAGCCCGAGTTTGTCAGAAAGCAGACCAAACAGCGGTTGGAATAATAGCGAGAACAGAGAAATAGCGGCAAAAATAATACCCGTATTACTTTTGCTGATATGGTTGATGTCATGTAGCCAAATGGGGAAAAACGGGAAGTAGGCTCCCATGATAAAAAAATAAAAGAAAAAGAAAAAACCGAACATCCAAAAGTTTGTGTTTTTTAAATAGTACATAATGGATTTCCTTACGCGAAATACGGGCAGACATGGCCTGCCCGGTTATTATTATTTTTGACACCAGACCAACTGGTAGTGGTAGCGACCGGCGCTCAGCTGGAATTCCGCCGACACTGACGGGCTCCAGGAGTCGTCGCCACCAATTCCCATATGGAAACCGTCGATATTTAGCCATGTGCCTTCTTCCGCGCGCAGCAGATGGCGATGGCTGGTTTCCATCAGTTGTTGTTGGCTGTAGCGGCTGATGTTGAACTGGAAGTCGCCGCGCCACTGGTGTGGTCCATAATTCAATTCGCGCGTCCCGCAGCGCAGACCGTTTTCGCTCGGGAAGACGTACGGGGTATACATGTCTGACAATGGCAAGTCCCAGCGGTCAAAACAGGCCGCAGTCAGACGGTCGGGATAGTTTTCTTGCGGCCCTAATCCGAGCCAGTTTACCCGCTCTGCGACATGTGCGAGCTCGCAGGTCAGGCCAATCCGCGCCGGATGCGGTGTGTCGCTCGCTACTTCAACATCCACACTGACGACCATCTCACCGTGCCCATCGATACGGTAGGTTTTCCGGCTGATAAATAAGGTTTTCCCCTGATACTGCCAGGCGTGGACAGTGGTAATCAGCACCGCGTCGGCAAGCGTATCTGCCGTGCACTGCAACAACGCGGCTTCGGCCTGGTAATGGCCTGCCGCCTTCCAGCGTTCGACCCAGGCGTTCGGGTCAATGCGGGTCGCTTCACTGACGCCAATGTCGTTATCCAGCGGGGCACGGGTGAACTGATCGCGCAGCGGCGTCAGCAGTTGTTTTTCATCGCCAATCCACATCTGTGAAAGAAAGCCTGACTGGCGGTTAAATTGCCAACGCTTATTACCCAGCTCGATGCAAAAATCCGTTTCGCTGGTGGCCAGTTGCGGGATGGCGTGGGACGTGGAGGGGAGTACCACACTGAGGTTTTCCGCCAGTCGCCATTGTTGCCAGGCGCTGATGTGTCCGGCTTCTGACCAGGCGGTCGCGTTAGGTTGCACTACGTGTACCGTAAGCCAGAGTTGTCCGGCGCTCTCCGGTCGCGGCAGTTCAGGCAGTTCAATCAACTGTTTACCTTGTGGAGCGACAGTCAGAGGCACTTCACCGCTTGCCAGCGGCTTGCCATCCAGCGCCACCGACCAGTGCAGGAGCTCGTTATCGCTATGACGAAACAGGTATTCGCTGGTCACTTCGATGGTTCGCCCGGATAAACGGAACTGGAAAAACTGCTGTTGGTGTTTTGCTTCTGTCATTGCCGGATGTGGCGTGCGGTCGGCAAAGACCAGACCGTTCATGCAGAACTGGCGATCGTTCGGCGTATCGCCAAAGTCACCACCGTAAGCCGACCATGGGTTGCCGTTTTCATCATATTTAATCAGCGACTGATCCACCCAGTCCCAGACGAATCCACCCTGTAAACGGGGGTACTGACGAAACGCCTGCCAGTATTTCGCGAAGCCGCCAAGACTGTTACCCATTGCGTGGGCGTATTCGCAAAGGATCAGCGGGCGCGTCTCTCCAGGCAGCGAAAGCCATTTTTTAATGGACCATTTCGGCACAGCCGGGAAGGGCTGGTCTTCATCCACGCGCGCGTACATCGGGCAAATAATATCGGTTGCAGAAGTGTCGGCTCCGCCGCCTTCATACTGCACCGGGCGGGAAGAATCGACAGATTTAATCCAGCGATAGAGTGCGTCGTGATTAGCACCGTGGCCCGATTCATTACCCAGCGACCAGATAATTACGCTCGGGTGATTACGATCGCGCTGCACCATCCGCGTTACGCGTTCACTCATGGCCGGTAGCCAGCGTGGATCATCGGTCAGACGATTCATTGGCACCATGCCGTGGGTTTCAATATTGGCTTCATCCACCACATACAGGCCGTAGCGGTCGCACAGCGTGTACCACAGCGGGTGGTTCGGATAATGCGAACAGCGCACGGCGTTAAAGTTGTTCTGCTTCATCAGCAGGATATCCTGCACCATCGTTTGCTCATCCATGACCTGACCATGCAGAGGATGATGCTCGTGACGGTTAACGCCGCGAATCAGCAACGGCTTGCCGTTCAACAGCAGCAGACCATTTTCAATCCGCACCTGGCGGAAACCGACATCACAGGCTTCCGCTTCAATTAGCGTGCCGTCGGCGGTGTGCAGTTCAATAACTGCACGATAGAGATTCGGGAGTTCGGCGCTCCACAGCGCCGGATTTTCAACGTTCAGGCGTAGCGTGACGCGATCGGCATAACCACCACGTTCATCGATAATTTCGCCGCCGAAAG
Source organism: Escherichia sp. MOD1-EC6021 (assembly GCF_002965245.1). Lineage (NCBI taxonomy): Bacteria > Pseudomonadati > Pseudomonadota > Gammaproteobacteria > Enterobacterales > Enterobacteriaceae > Escherichia > Escherichia sp. MOD1-EC6021. The sequence goes on from NZ_PTRU01000020.1 coordinate 51,153, forward strand.
GCGCGGTACCGCTGGCGACCTGCATTTCACCCTGCCACAAAGAAACCGTCACCCTCAGCGCATCGCGCAGTTCACCGCACATCTGAATTTCTGTTTCCAGAACAGCGCGGCTGAAATCATCATTAAAGCGAGTGGCAACATGGAAATCGCTGATTTGTGTGGTCGGTTTATGCAGCAACGAGACGTCACGGAAAATGCCGCTCATTCGCCACATATCCTGATCTTCCAGATAGCTACCGTCACTCCAGCGCAGCACCATCACCGCGAGGCGGTTATCTCCGGCGCGTAAAAATGCGCCGAGGTCAAATTCAGACGGCAAACGGCTGTCCTGTCCGTAACCGACCCAGCGCCCGTTGCACCACAAATGAAACGCCGAGTTAATGCCATCAAAAATAATTCGCGTCTGGCCTTCCTGTAACCAGCTTTCATCAACATTAAATGTGAGCGAGTAACAACCTGTCGGATTCTCCGTGGGAACAAACGGTGGATTGACTGCAATGGGATAGGTCACATTGGTGTAGATAGGCGCATCGTAACCGAGCATCTGCCAGTTTGAGGGGACGACGACAGTATCGGCGTCAGGAAGATCGCGCTCCAGCCAACTTTCCGGCACCGCTTCTGGGGACGGGAACCAGGCAAATTGCCACTCACCATTCAGGCTGCGTAACTGCCGGGAAGGGCGATTATTGCGGGCCTCTTCACTATTTCGCCAGCTGGCGAAAGGAGGATGCGCCGCAAGGCGGTTGAGTTGGGTAACGCCAGGGTTTTCCCAGTCACGACGTTGTAATACGACGGCCAGTGAATCCGTAATCATGGTCATAGCTGTATCCTGTGTGAAATTGTTATCCGCTCACAATTTCATACAACATACGAGTCGGACACATCAGGTGTAAAGCCTGGGGTGCCTAATGAGTGAGCTGACTCACATTAATTGCGTTGCGCTCACTGCTCGCTTTCCAGTCGGGAAATTTGTCGCGCCAGCTGCATTAAGGAATCAGCCAACGCCTGGGGAGAAGTGGTTTGCGTATTGGGTGGCAGGGTGGTTTTTCGTTTCACCAGTGAGACGGGCAACAGCTGATTGCCCTTCACCGCCTGGCCCTGAGAGAGTTGCAGCAAGCGGTCCACGCTGGTTTGCCCAAGCAGGCGAAAATCCTGTTTGATGGTCGTTAATGGCGGGATATAACACGAGCTGTCTTCGGTATCGTCGTATCCCACTACCGAGATATCCGCGCCGACGCGCAGCCCGAACTCGGTAATGGCGCGCATTGCACCCAGCGCCATCTGATCGTTGGCAACCAGCATCGCAGTAGGAATGATGCCCTCATTCAGCATCTGCATGGTTTGATGAAAACCGGACATGGCGCTCCAGTCGCCTTCCCGTTCCGCTATCGGTTGAATTTGATTGTGTTTAAGATATTTATGCCAGCCCGCCAGACGCAGACGCGCCGAGACAGAACTTAATGGGCCCGCTAACAGCGCGATTTGCTGGTGACCCAATGCGACCAAATGCTCTACGCCCAACCGCGTACCGTCTTCATGGGAAAAAATAATACTGTTGATGGGAGTCTGGTCAGAGACATCAAGAAATAGCGCCGGAACATTAGCGCAGGCTGCCTCCACAGCAATGGCATCCTGGTCATCCAGCGGATAGTTGATGATCAGACCACTTACGCGTTGCGCGAGAAGATTGTGTACTGCCGCTTTACAGGCTTCGACACCGCTTCTTTCTACCATCGACACCACCACGCTGGCACCCAGTTGATCGGCGCGAGATTTAATCGCCGCGACAATTTGCGACGGTGCGTGCAGGGCCAGACTGGAGGTGGCAACGCCAATCAGCAACGACTGTTTGCCCGCTAACTGTTGTGCTACGCGGTTGGGAATGTAATTTAGCTCCGCCATCGCCGCTTCCACTTTTTCCCGCGTTTTCGCTGAAACGTGGCTGGCCTGATTCACCACGCGGGAAACGGTCTGATAAGAGACACCGGCATACTCCGCGACATCGTATAGCGTTACTGGTTTCACATTCACCACCCTGAATTGACTTTCTTCCGGGCGCTATCATGCCATACCACGAAAGGTTTTGCGCCATTCTGCGGGGCTGACGCCGAAGTGAGATTTAAAATGCTGACGCCAGGTCACAGGTGAGAGAAAACCCACCTCAGCCGCTATCCGCTCAACGGGCAACTGACTGGATCCCAACAGTTCCTGGCTACGGCGTAAGCGTTCAGTGATGAGCCATTCGGCGATACTCGAACCGGTCGCTTTCATAAAATGACGGGTTAGTGTGCGGCGACTCATCATTACTCGCTGAGCCAGCGAGTCGAGATCATGCTGTTGCGCAATGTTTTGCCGCAGGTAATCCAGCAGGAGGTTAATGCGTTCATCATGGGTATTTTTCGGCACCGGTTGCTCTATAAACTGCGCTTGACCGCCGGTGCGATATGGCGGTACGACCATCCGTCGGGCAATATGGTTAGCATAGTCGCTGCCAAAATGTTGCCGAACAATATACAAACAGCAATCCAGCGCCGCGGCAGTACCGGCAGAGGTAATAATGCCATCATCGTCTACATACAACGCGTTAATATCCAGATGTGTTTGTGGAAAACGTGCCTGAAATTCACGCTCGAACTCCCAGTGCGTGGCAGCACGCTTATTGTTCAGTAAACCTGCATAGCCGAGCACAAACGTGCCCAGGCAAAGCCCGACAATCTGTGCCCCGTTATCTCGTGCGGTCGTTAAGGCTTTCAGCAGTTTTTGTGGCGGTTTTTGTGTAATTGTTCCCCAGTAAGGAATTATCACAATATCCGCCTGGATGACTGCCGTAAAGTCATGGGTGGCGGTTACGGAAAACCCATCGGCAGAGTCCACATTTCCCGGCTTTTCAGCGCAGATAATTACATGAAAGCGTTTTTTCTCCGCCATTTTTTCGCTAAACACGATAAACGGTACGGAAAGGTGAAAAGGACTAAAACCGGCAACGGCGATAATGGCAACAGTTAGCGGGCGCATAACACTCTTTATCTCCGAATTAGAATGTCAACGTTTCACCATCTTCTGGTACGTTCACAAATTCGATAATTTGATTATCTCTGGCGTATTCCTTGAGCGCATCACGCGTCAGCAAACAGTGGTTTACGGCCTCCATATGTGTCGCGACAATTTGCGCTTCTGGCAGGGTGAAATGTGTTTTGAGAATATCTTCAGCTCCCATAATTATCGCGCCATGCCCCAGAACATGCGCAAATCCGGCATTCAACACCACCACTTCTGGTTGGAAAGTTAGCATTGTAGCCTCGACGTTATCACGCCAGAGGGTATCGCCAGCCAGATAGAGCGTTTTCTCTGTCGGGTGCTGGAAAACAACGCCGCAGGCTGCGCCTAAACGCTTCGCCATAGCCGGGTCTGCATAGGTGCGATCGGAGCCGTGCTGCCCTGTCGTTTTATGCAGAGTAATATCGCCAAATTTAGTCTCGTCGGCAAGTACGGTAAGATGCGTAAATCCTTGTTTATGCAGTGATTCAGCATCTTGCTCATTTTGCACATAAATCAGTTTATCTTTGGGGACGACGCGGGAGGCTGTTTCGTCCCAGTGATCTTCATGCAAATGGGTCACTATTAGGGCGTCAACGTTGAGTAACGTTGTTAAATCGCACGGTAATTCTACCGTTGGATTGCGGATTTCTGCGCGTGCCGTTCCGGCAAAACCCGGATAACTTCCTTTAGGCGCGAGTAAAGGGTCAATAAGAAATGTTTTGCCAGCGTATTGGATAATTTGGGTGGCATTACGAATTTGAGTAATTTTCATGATTTGCTCCACATCACAGTATTGATGGCATTAGCGTAGCGTGCAGCCCGTACTGTGCATGTGGGCAAATGGGCGAATAACGATGAGAATGGGCCAAATTACACATTGGCGCAACTAGCGTAAATGCACGCCGCTTCGCCGTCCGGCCACCAGAATAGCCTGCGATTCAACCCCTTCTTCGATCTGTTTTGCTACCCGTTGTAGCGCCGGAAGATGCTTTTCCGCTGCCTGTTCGATGGTCATTGCGCTTGCCATATACACCAGATTCAGACAGCCAATCACCCGTTGTTCACTGCGTAGGGGCACGGCAATGGAGGCGATCTTCTCTTCCTGATCCCAGCCGCGGTAGTTCTGTCCGTAACCCTCTTTGCGTGCGCGCGCCAGAATGGCTTCCAGCTTTAACGGTTCCCGTGCCAGTTGATAGTCATCACCGGGGCGGGCGGCTAACATTTCGATTAACTCCTTGCGTTCTTGTTCCGGGCAAAAGGCCAGCCAGGTCAGTCCCGAGGCGGTTTTCAGGAGCGGTAAACGCCGTCCGACCATTGCCCGGTGAAAAGATAAACGGCTGAAACGGTGGGTGGTTTCGCGTACCACCATTGCATCAACATCCAGCGTGGACACATCTGTCGGCCATACCACTTCGCGCAACAGATCGCCCAGCAGCGGGGCTGCCAGTGCAGAAATCCATTGTTCGTCACGAAATCCTTCGCTTAATTGCCGCACTTTGATGGTCAGACGAAAACTGTCATCGGAGGTACTGCGCCGGACATATCCCTCTTCCTGCAGCGTTTCCAGCAGTCGCCGCACAGTGGTGCGATGCAGGCCGCTGAGCTCCGCCAGCAGCCCGACGCTGGCACCGCCATCGAGTTTATTTAACATATTTAATAACATTAGACCGCGGGTTAAGCCGCGCACGGTTTTGTATTCCGTCTGCTCATCTTTCTGCATATTAATTGACATTTCTATAGTTAAAACAACGTTGTGCACTTGGTGCACACTCAGGCATGTTTTGATTGTAGCCGAAAACACCCTTCCTATACTGAGCGCACAATAAAAAATCATTTACATGTTTTTAACAAAATAAGTTGCGTTGAACTGTGCGCGCAACGGCATTTTGTCCGAGTCGTGAGGTACTGAAATGGCAATACAACACCCTGACATCCAGCCTGCTGTTAACCATTGCGTTCAGGTGGCGATCGCTGGTGCCGGTCCGGTCGGGCTGATGATGGCGAACTATCTCGGCCAGATGGGCATTGACGTGCTGGTGGTGGAGAAACTCGATAAGTTGATCGACTATCCACGCGCGATTGGAATTGATGACGAGGCGCTGCGCACCATGCAGTCGGTTGACCTTGTCGATAATGTTCTGCCGCACACTACGCCGTGGCATGCGATGCGTTTTCTTACCCCAAAAGGCCGCTGTTTTGCTGATATTCAGCCAATGACCGATGAATTTGGCTGGCCGCGTCGTAACGCCTTTATTCAGCCGCAGGTCGATGCGGTGATGCTGGAAGGGTTGTCGCGGTTTCCGAATGTGCGCTGCCTGTTTTCCCGCGAGCTGGAGGCCTTCAGCCAGCAAGATGACGAAGTGACCTTGTATCTGAAAACGGCAGAAGGGCAGCGGGAAACGGTCAAAGCCCAGTGGCTGGTAGCCTGTGACGGTGGAGCAAGTTTTGTCCGGCGCACCCTGAATGTGCCGTTTGAAGGTAAAACCGCACCAAATCAGTGGATTGTGGTGGATATCGCCAACGATCCGTTAAGTACGCCGCATATCTATTTGTGTTGCGATCCGGTGCGCCCGTATGTTTCTGCGGCTCTGCCTCATGCGGTACGTCGCTTTGAATTTATGGTGATGCCGGGTGAAACCGAAGAACAGCTCCGCGAGCCGCAAAATATGCGCAAGCTGTTAAGCAAAGTGCTGCCTAATCCGGACAACGTCGAATTGATTCGTCAGCGTGTCTACACCCACAACGCGCGACTGGCACAACGTTTTCGTATTGACCGCGTACTGCTGGCGGGCGATGCCGCACATATCATGCCGGTGTGGCAGGGGCAGGGCTATAACAGTGGTATGCGCGACGCCTTTAACCTCGCCTGGAAACTGGCGTTGGTTATCCAGGGGAAAGCTCGCGATGCGCTGCTCGATACCTATCAACAAGAACGTCGCGATCACGCCAAAGCGATGATTGATCTGTCGGTGACGGCGGGCAACGTACTGGCTCCGCCGAAACGTTGGCAGGGTACGTTACGTGACGGTGTTTCCTGGCTGCTGAATTATCTGCCGCCAGTAAAACGCTACTTTCTCGAAATGCGCTTCAAGCCGATGCCGCAATATTACGCCGGTGCGCTGGTGCGTGAAGGCGAAGCGAAACACTCTCCGGTCGGCAAGATGTTTATTCAGCCGAAAGTTACGCTGGAAAACGGCGACGTGACGTTGCTCGATAACGCGATCGGCGCGAACTTCGCGGTAATTGGCTGGGGATGCAATCCACTGTGGGGGATGAGCGATGAGCAAATCCAGCAATGGCGCGCGCTGGGTACTCGCTTCATTCAGGTGGTGCCGGATGTGCAAATTCATACCGCGCAGGATAACTACGACGGCGTGCTGCGCGTGGGCGATACGCAAGGTCGCCTGCGTAGCTGGTTCGCACAACATAATGCTTCGCTGGTGGTGATGCGCCCGGATCGCTTTGTTGCCGCCATCGCCATTCCGCAAACTCTGGGTAATACGCTGAATAAACTGGCGTCCGTGATGACACTCAACCGCCCTGATGTCGACGTTTCTGTCGAAAAGGTAGCCTGATATGCACGCTTATCTTCACTGTCTTTCCCACTCGCCGCTGGTAGGGTATGTCGACCCGGCGCAAGAGATACTCGATGAGGTCAATGGCGTGATTGCCAGTGCCCGCGAGCGTATTGCGGCCTTCTCCCCTGAACTGGTGGTGCTGTTTGCGCCAGATCATTACAACGGTTTTTTCTATGACGTGATGCCACCCTTCTGTTTAGGCGTTGGGGCGACGGCAATTGGCGATTTCGGCAGTGCGGCAGGAGAGCTTCCTGTGCCTGTGGAGTTGGCGGAGGCTTGTGCGCATGCCGTCATGAAGAGCGGGATTGATCTTGCCGTTTCTTACTGTATGCAGGTGGATCATGGGTTCGCCCAGCCGCTGGAGTTCTTGCTCGGTGGGCTGGATAAGGTGCCGGTCCTACCTGTATTCATCAACGGTGTCGCCACGCCGCTACCTGGTTTTCAGCGTACCCGCATGTTGGGTGAAGCCATTGGACGTTTCACCAGCACGCTGAATAAGCGCGTGCTGTTCCTGGGTTCCGGTGGGCTTTCCCATCAGCCGCCGGTGCCAGAACTGGCGAAAGCGGATGCCCATATGCGCGATCGTCTGTTGGGTAGCGGGAAAGATTTGCCCGCCAATGAGCGCGAAATGCGCCAGCAACGGGTGATTAGCGCCGCTGAGAGGTTTGTTGAGGATCAGAGAACTCTGCATCCGCTCAACCCGATTTGGGATAACCAGTTCATGTCTTTGCTGGAGCAGGGACGCATACAGGAACTGGATGCCGTCAGTAACGAAGAGCTTTCCGCCATTGCAGGAAAGTCGACACATGAAATCAAAACCTGGGTCGCTGCTTTTGCCGCTATTTCTGCGTTTGGCAACTGGCGTAGCGAAGGGCGTTATTACCGCCCGATCCCGGAGTGGATTGCCGGATTTGGCTCGTTAAGCGCCAGAACAGAGAACTGAATATGCAGGAGAAGATGATGAGTTATCAGCCACAAACCGAAGCCGCCACCAGCCGTTTTCTGAATGTAGAAGAAGCGGGTAAAACGCTGCGCATCCATTTTAATGACTGCGGTCAAGGCGACGAAACCGTTGTCCTGCTGCACGGCTCCGGCCCGGGGGCTACGGGCTGGGCGAACTTCAGCCGCAATATCGATCCGCTGGTAGAAGCTGGTTATCGGGTGATCCTGCTGGATTGTCCTGGTTGGGGTAAGAGCGATTCGATCGTTAACAGTGGTTCGCGATCGGATCTCAATGCGCGCATCCTGAAAAGCGTGGTAGATCAACTGGATATCGCCAAAATCCACCTGCTGGGCAACTCGATGGGCGGTCACAGTTCTGTGGCGTTCACCCTTAACTGGCCGGAGCGCGTCGGCAAACTGGTGCTGATGGGCGGCGGTACAGGTGGCATGAGTTTGTTTACGCCGATGCCAACTGAAGGCATTAAGCGACTGAATCAGCTTTATCGCCAGCCGACTATCGAAAATCTGAAGCTGATGATGGATATCTTCGTTTTCGATACCAGCGATTTGACCGACGCCCTGTTTGAAGCGCGCCTGAATAATATGCTGTCGCGCCGCGATCACCTGGAAAACTTCGTTAAGAGCCTGGAAGCCAATCCGAAACAGTTCCCGGATTTTGGTCCACGTCTGGCGGAAATCAAAGCGCAAACTCTGATTGTCTGGGGGCGTAACGACCGTTTTGTGCCGATGGATGCAGGGCTGCGTCTGCTTTCTGGCATCGCCGGTTCTGAGCTGCATATCTTCCGCGACTGTGGTCATTGGGCGCAGTGGGAACATGCCGACGCTTTCAATCAACTGGTACTGAATTTCCTCGCACGTCCTTAAGGAACGGTCATGACGAAGCATACTCTTGAGCAACTGGCGGCGGATTTACGCCGCGCCGCAGAACAGGGCGAAGCGATTGCGCCGCTGCGCGATCTGATTGGTATCGATAACGCTGAAGCGGCCTACGCCATTCAGCACATAAATGTGCAATATGACGTTGCGCAGGGGCGTCGCGTGGTGGGGCGTAAAGTGGGACTGACGCATCCGAAAGTGCAGCAACAACTGGGCGTTGATCAACCGGATTTCGGGACATTATTTGCCGACATGTGTTATGGCGATAACGAAACCATTCCTTTTTCCCGTGTTCTGCAACCCCGCATTGAAGCGGAGATTGCACTGGTGTTGAACCGCGATCTACCCGCAACCGATATCACCTTCGACGAATTGTATAACGCCATTGAATGGGTACTTCCGGCGCTGGAAGTGGTGGGGAGCCGCATTCGCGACTGGTCGATTCAGTTTGTCGATACCGTGGCAGATAACGCCTCCTGTGGGGTGTATGTCATCGGCGGTCCGGCGCAACGTCCGGCGGGGTTAGACCTGAAAAACTGCGCCATGAAGATGACGCGTAATAACGAAGAGGTTTCCAGCGGGCGCGGCAGCGAATGCCTGGGACATCCGCTTAATGCCGCCGTCTGGCTGGCACGCAAAATGGCCAGTCTGGGTGAACCGCTGCGCGCCGGAGATATCATTCTTACCGGGGCATTAGGTCCGATGGTGGCGGTGAATGCGGGCGATCGTTTTGAAGCCCATATTGAAGGCATAGGTTCAGTTGCTGCGACATTTTCAAGCGCAGCCCCAAAAGGAAGTCTGTCATGAGTAAGCGTAAAGTCGCCATTATCGGTTCTGGCAACATTGGCACCGACCTGATGATTAAAATTTTGCGTCACGGTCAGCATCTGGAGATGGCGGTGATGGTCGGCATTGATCCTCAGTCCGACGGTCTGGCGCGTGCCAGACGTATGGGCGTCGCTACCACCCATGAAGGGGTGATTGGGCTGATGAACATGCCTGAATTTGCTGATATCGATATAGTGTTTGATGCGACCAGCGCGGGCGCGCATGTGAAAAACGATGCCGCTTTGCGCGAAGCGAAACCGGATATTCGCTTAATCGACCTGACGCCAGCTGCCATCGGCCCTTACTGCGTGCCGGTCGTTAATCTCGACGCAAACGTCGATCAATTGAACGTCAACATGGTCACCTGCGGCGGCCAGGCCACCATTCCGATGGTAGCGGCGGTTTCACGCGTGGCGCGTGTTCATTACGCCGAAATCATCGCTTCTATCGCCAGTAAATCTGCTGGCCCTGGCACGCGTGCCAATATCGATGAATTTACGGAGACCACCTCTCGAGCCATTGAAGTCGTAGGCGGCGCGGCAAAAGGGAAGGCGATTATTGTGCTTAATCCGGCAGAGCCGCCGTTGATGATGCGCGACACGGTGTATGTATTGAGCGATGAAGCTTCACAAGATGATATCGAAGCCTCAATCAATGAAATGGCTGAGGCGGTGCAGGCTTACGTACCGGGATATCGCCTGAAACAGCGCGTGCAGTTTGAAGTTATCCCGCAGGATAAACCGGTTAATTTACCGGGCATTGGTCAGTTCTCTGGGCTGAAAACGGCGGTCTGGCTGGAGGTCGAAGGCGCAGCGCATTATCTGCCTGCCTACGCAGGCAACCTCGACATTATGACTTCCAGTGCGCTGGCGACAGCAGAAAAAATGGCCCAGTCACTGGCGCGCAAGGCAGGAGAAGCGGCATGAACGGTAAAAAACTTTATATTTCAGACGTCACGTTGCGTGACGGTATGCACGCCATTCGTCATCAGTATTCACTTGAAAATGTCCGCCAGATTGCCAAAGCACTGGATGATGCCCGCGTGGATTCGATTGAAGTGGCCCATGGCGATGGTTTGCAGGGTTCCAGCTTTAACTATGGTTTCGGCGCACATAGCGACCTTGAATGGATTGAAGCGGCGGCGGATGTGGTGAAGCACGCCAAAATCGCGACGTTGTTGCTGCCAGGAATCGGCACTATTCACGATTTGAAAAATGCCTGGCAGGCTGGCGCGCGGGTGGTTCGTGTGGCTACGCACTGCACCGAAGCTGATGTTTCCGCTCAGCATATTCAGTATGCCCGCGAACTCGGAATGGATACCGTTGGCTTTCTGATGATGAGCCACATGACCACGCCGGAGAATCTCGCAAAGCAGGCAAAGCTGATGGAAGGCTACGGTGCGACCTGTATTTATGTGGTGGATTCTGGCGGTGCGATGAACATGAGCGATATCCGCGACCGTTTCCGCGCCCTGAAAGCGGTGCTGAAACCGGAAACGCAAACTGGCATGCATGCTCACCATAACCTGAGTCTTGGCGTGGCGAACTCTATCGCGGCGGTGGAAGAGGGCTGTGACCGCATCGACGCTAGCCTCGCGGGGATGGGCGCGGGTGCAGGTAACGCACCGCTGGAAGTGTTTATTGCCGCCGCGGATAAACTGGGCTGGCAGCATGGGACCGATCTCTATGCGTTAATGGATGCTGCTGACGACCTGGTGCGTCCGTTGCAGGATCGTCCGGTACGTGTCGACCGCGAAACGCTGGCGCTGGGATACGCTGGTGTTTACTCAAGCTTTTTGCGTCACTGTGAAACGGCGGCGGCGCGTTATGGTTTAAGCGCGGTGGATATTCTCGTTGAGCTGGGTAAACGCCGGATGGTCGGCGGCCAGGAGGATATGATCGTCGACGTGGCGCTGGATCTGTGCAACAACAAATCATGTTGACTGCTGACAACGTGCATTTTGTATACCCATCCCAGGCCTGATAAGACGCATCAGCATCGCATCTGGCATGGCGCACGACTGCCGGATGCGGCGTAAACGCCTTATCCGGCCTACGGATGGCGCGGGAATTTGTAGGCATGATAAGACGCGTCAGCGTCGAATCAGGCAATGGCGCACGACAGCCGGATGCGGCATAAACGCCTTATCCGGCCTACTTTCGTCCGTAGGCAGTCATTAAATGGTTTTGATTACGCGGCTGGCAATGTATCAGCCGCGATTCACCTGCATTCGCAACGAGGTTCATCTTATGTCGACTCGTACCCCTTCATCATCTTCATCCCGCCTGATGCTGACCATCGGGCTTTGTTTTTTAGTCGCTCTGATGGAAGGACTGGATCTTCAGGCGGCTGGCATTGCGGCGGGTGGCATCGCCCAGGCTTTTGCACTCGATAAAATGCAAATGGGCTGGATATTCAGTGCCGGAATACTCGGTTTGCTACCCGGCGCGCTGGTTGGCGGAATGCTGGCGGACCGTTATGGTCGTAAACGCATTTTGATTGGTTCAGTTGCGCTGTTTGGTTTGTTCTCGCTGGCAACGGCTATTGCCTGGGATTTCCCCTCACTGGTCTTTGCGCGGCTGATGACCGGTGTCGGGCTGGGGGCGGCGTTGCCGAATCTTATCGCCCTGACGTCTGAAGCGGCGGGGCCACGTTTTCGTGGAACGGCGGTGAGCCTGATGTATTGCGGGGTTCCCATTGGCGCGGCGCTGGCGGCGACACTGGGTTTTGCAGGGGCAAACTTAGCCTGGCAAACGGTGTTTTGGGTCGGTGGTGTAGTGCCGCTGATTCTGGTGCCGCTATTAATGCACTGGCTGCCGGAGTCGGCGGTGTTCGCTGGCGAAAAACAGGCCGCGCCTCCACTGCGTGCGTTATTTGCGCCAGAAACGGCAACCGCAACGCTGCTGCTGTGGTTGTGTTATTTCTTCACTTTGCTGGTGGTCTACATGTTGATCAACTGGCTACCGCTGCTTTTAGTGGAACAAGGATTCCAGCCATCGCAGGCGGCAGGGGTGATGTTTGCACTACAAATGGGGGCGGCAAGCGGGACGTTAATATTGGGCGCCTTGATGGATAAACTGCGTCCAATGACCATGTCGCTACTGATTTATAGCGGTATGTTAGCTTCGCTGTTAGCGCTGGGAACGGTGTCATCATTTAACGGTATGTTGCTGGCGGGATTCGTCGCAGGGTTGTTTGCAACAGGTGGGCAAAGCGTTTTGTATGCATTGGCTCCGTTGTTTTACAGTTCGCAGATCCGCGCAACCGGCGTGGGAACCGCCGTGGCGATTGGGCGTCTGGGTGCCATGAGCGGCCCGTTGCTGGCAGGGAAAATGCTGGCATTAGGCACTGGCACGGTTGGCGTAATGGCCGCATCTGCGCCGGGTATTCTTGTTGCTGGATTAGCGGTGTTTATTTTGATGAGTCGAAAATCCCGAATGCAGCCGTGCGCTGATGCCTGACGCGCCTTATTAAGCCGGGGCGAAAGGGACTTGCCCCCCAATACACCCACGGCGTTTACAGGTATACTCGCTAAAAATTATTCAGCGGGTTTGGAAACAAAGATGGCAAAACTTACCTTACAAGAGCAGTTGCTCAAAGCAGGATTAGTCACCAGCAAAAAAGCGGCGAAGGTCGAGAGAACGGCGAAAAAATCGCGCGTTCAGGCGCGTGAAGCTCGGGCGGCGGTAGAAGAAAATAAAAAGGCACAGCTTGAGCGTGATAAACAGCTTAGCGAGCAGCAAAAACAAGCGGCACTGGCGAAAGAATATAAAGCTCAGGTGAAGCAGCTTATTGAAATGAACCGGATCACCATTGCCAATGGCGATATCGGTTTTAACTTTACCGATGGCAATCTGATTAAGAAGATTTTTGTCGATAAGCTCACACAAACGCAGTTGATTAATGGTCGTCTGGCGATTGCCCGCTTGTTGGTCGATAACAATAGCGAAGGTGAATACGCCATTATTCCCGCCAGCGTTGCCGATAAAATTGCTCAGCGTGATGCCAGCAGTATTGTGTTGCACAGCGCGCTCAGCGCCGAAGAGCAGGATGAAGACGATCCGTATGCCGACTTTAAAGTGCCTGATGATTTGATGTGGTAAACATAGATAAGTCGTGCGCAGATGCCTGATGCGACGCTGACGCGTCTTATCATACCTACGGCTCATGGGCGAAATGTAGGCCGGATAAGGCGTTCACGCCGCATCCGGCAGTTGTGCGCAGATGCCTGATGCGACGCTATGCGCGTCTTATCATGCCTACGGCTCATGGGCGAAATGTAGGCCGGATAAGGCGTTCACGCCGCATCCGGCAGTTGTGCGCAGATGCCTGATGCGACGCTATGCGCGTCTTATCATGCCTACGGTTTATGGGCGAAATGTAGGCGGATAAGGCGTTCACGCCGCATCCGGCTGGCGTGCGCGGATGCTCAACGCATATTCAGTTTATTGGCGTGGTAGGCAATATGCTCGCCAATAAAACTGGAGACAAAATAATAGCTGTGATCATAACCCTCGTGATAACGGATTAACGTTTTGATATTCATCTGCTGGCAGATCTTTTCAAGATTTGGAGTCCGCAGCTGTTCTGCGTAAAAATCATCACTCAATCCCTGATCAACCATGATTTCCGCAACGCGTTGACCTTGTGAAATAAGGCTCACCGGATCGTAATCCAACCAGGCATCTTTATTTTCACCAAGATACGCGGCAAAGGCTTGCTGTCCCCACGGTACTTGCGATGGGGAGACAATGGGCGAAAACGCCGAGACGCTGACATATTCATCTGGGTTACGTAACGCCAGCACCAGCGCGCCCAGCCCGCCCATAGAATGACCTGAGATAGACTTTCTGGTCGTTGCCGGAAAATGTTGCATCACTAAATCCGGCAGCTCGTTGTGGATATAATCATACATTTTGTAATGTTCATTCCACGGCGCTTGCGTTGCGTTCAGGTAAAACCCGGCACCTTGTCCGAGATCGTAACGGTCGGCATCTGCGACATGACTGCCTCGCGGACTGGTGTCTGGCGCAACAACAATAATGTTGTGCTCAGCCGCGTAACGTTGCATCCCCGATTTAGTAATGAAATTCTGCTCGTTACAGGTCAGGCCCGAAAGCCAGTACAGTACCGGCAATTTTTCATTCCCGGCTTTTGGCGGGAGATAGACACCGACATTCATTTCACATTTCAGTGATTGGGAATAATGCCGATACACATTTTGCCAGCCGCCAAAGCTGGCATGTTTTTCAATGAGTTCCATCAGTCATTATCTCATGGTTAATCCCCGGACGGCTGCCCGGGGACGGTATTGAGAACCCCGTCTGAACTGGACGGGGCGAAATCAGCGGGAAATCAGTAACGAATTACGGTTCGAATGGATTTGCCTTCATGCATCAGGTCGAAGGCGTCATTAATTTCATCCAGGCTCATGGTATGCGTGACAAACGGTTCCAGATCGATATCGCCTTTCATCGCATCTTCAACCATACCCGGTAACTGGGAACGACCTTTCACGCCGCCAAACGCGGAACCTTTCCATACGCGACCGGTGACCAACTGGAATGGACGGGTGGAGATTTCCTGACCGGAACCCGCGACCCCGATGATCACCGACTGACCCCAGCCGCGGTGAGCACTTTCCAGCGCCGCACGCATCACGTTGACGTTACCGATGCACTCAAAGGTATGGTCGATACCCCATTTGTTGATATCCAGCAGGACATCTTTAATCGGTTTGTCGTAGTCATTCGGGTTAATGCAGTCGGTAGCACCGAAACGACGCGCCAGATCGAATTTCTTCGGGTTAGTGTCGATAGCGATAATCCGTCCCGCCTTCGCCTGACGAGCCCCCTGAACCACTGCCAGACCAATCGCGCCAAGACCAAACACGGCAACAGAATCACCTGGCTGGACTTTAGCAGTGTTATGCACCGCGCCAATGCCAGTGGTCACGCCACAGCCCAGCAGGCAGACGTGTTCATGGTTTGCTTCTGGATTAATTTTGGCCAGAGACACTTCCGCAACCACGGTGTATTCACTGAATGTAGAGCATCCCATGTAGTGATACAGCGGCTGCCCGTTGTAAGAAAAACGGGTGGTGCCGTCTGGCATCAGGCCTTTGCCCTGAGTCTCGCGAACTGCGACACAGAGGTTAGTTTTGCCGGAACGACAGAACTCACACTCGCCGCACTCTGCGGTATAAAGCGGGATCACATGGTCGCCAGGTTTGACGCTGGTTACGCCTTCACCGACTTCAACCACAACGCCGGCCCCTTCGTGACCGAGAACTACCGGGAATACACCTTCCGGGTCATCGCCGGAGAGGGTAAATGCGTCGGTATGGCAAACGCCGGTATGGGTGACTTTAATCAGCACTTCACCTTTTTTCGGTGGTGCAACGTCAATTTCAACGATTTCCAGCGGTTTACCGGGAGCAAATGCAACGGCAGCACGTGATTTCATCTCTCGCTCTTCCTCAATATGGTAATAGATTCAGCTATTTAAGATAGGCACGAACCAGTTCAATAGTGTCGTCAACGGATTGGCTGACTTCGCGGCTGTAGCAGTCATTTCGGTCAAACGTTTCCCGGATATGGCTTTCAAGCACTTCTGCCATCAGCCCGTTAGCCGCGCCCCGAACGGCAGCGATCTGTTGGAGTATGGCACGGCATTCGGCATCACCCTCCAGCGACCGTTCCAGAGCATCAATTTGCCCCCGAATACGACGAACTCGAGTAAGGACCTTTTTCTTCTCTTCCGGAGTACTGGGCATTTCGCACCTCATCATCTGCACGCAATATACTATAGGGGGGTATGCTATATGTCAATGCATACCCCCCTATAGTATATAGCATTGGAGCATAAAATTTATCCGGCCCCAGTATTTGTATGCATGATAAGAGGCGTGAGCGCTGCACCAGGCGATGTTTGTTAAAAATAGCAAAATGCGCATATTCGCTAACCATTGCCAGTTTTTTTCTAAAAACGCTTTGTTCTTAACAAGACGTTTTAATTCCTTTATCAAACTGACCCGCAACGAAATACTGCTCCCATAACAAGACAGGGGAGCAGACAATCATGGCAATTTCATCGCGTAACACACTTCTTGCCGCACTGGCATTCATCGCTTTTCAGGCACAGGCGGTGAACGTCACCGTGGCCTATCAAACCTCCGCTGAACCGGCGAAAGTGGCTCAGGCTGATAACACCTTTGCTAAAGAGAGCGGGGCGACGGTGGACTGGCGCAAGTTTGACAGCGGAGCCAGCATCGTGCGAGCACTGGCTTCTGGCGACGTGCAAATCGGCAACCTCGGTTCCAGCCCATTAGCGGTTGCAGCCAGCCAACAGGTGCCGATTGAAGTCTTCTTGCTGGCGTCAAAACTGGGTAACTCCGAAGCGCTGGTGGTGAAGAAAACCATCAGCAAACCCGAAGATCTCATTGGTAAACGCATCGCCGTACCGTTTATCTCCACCACCCACTACAGCCTGCTGGCGGCGCTGAAACACTGGGGTATTAAACCTGGGCAAGTTGAGATTGTGAACCTGCAGCCGCCCGCGATTATCGCCGCATGGCAGCGGGGAGATATTGATGGTGCTTATGTCTGGGCACCGGCGGTTAACGCCCTGGAAAAAGATGGCAAGGTGCTGACCGATTCTGAACAGGTCGGGCAGTGGGGCGCGCCGACACTGGACGTCTGGGTCGTGCGCAAAGATTTTGCCGAGAAACATCCTGAAGTCGTGAAAGCGTTCGCTAAAAGCGCCATCGATGCTCAGCAACCGTACATTGCTAACCCAGACGCGTGGCTGAAACAGCCGGAAAACATCAGCAAGCTGGCGCGTTTAAGCGGCGTGCCGGAAGGTGACGTTCCGGGGCTGGTGAAGGGGAATACCTATCTGACGCCGCAGCAACAAACGGCAGAACTGACCGGACCGGTGAATAAAGCGATCATCGATACCGCGCAGTTTTTGAAAGATCAGGGCAAAGTCCCTGCCGTGGCGAATGATTACAGCCAGTACGTGACCTCGCGCTTCGTGCAATAAAAGGAGGCGCAGATGCTGCAAATCTCTCATCTTTACGCCGATTATGGCGGCAAACCGGCGTTGGAAGATATCAACCTGACGCTGGAAAGCGGCGAGCTTCTGGTGGTTCTGGGACCGTCTGGCTGCGGCAAAACCACCTTGCTGAATCTGATTGCCGGTTTTGTGCCTTATCAGCATGGCAGCATTCAACTGGCGGGTAAGTGCATTGAGGGACCGGGCGCAGAGCGGGGCGTGGTTTTTCAGAATGAAGGGCTGTTGCCGTGGCGTAATGTGGTAGACAACGTGGCATTCGGCCTGCAACTGGCAGGTGTAGAGAAAGTACAGCGCCTGGAAATCGCGCACCAGATGCTGAAAAAAGTGGGGCTGGAAGGCGCAGAAAAACGCTATATCTGGCAGCTTTCCGGCGGTCAACGTCAGCGGGTAGGGATTGCCCGCGCGCTGGCGGCAAATCCCCAGCTGTTATTACTCGACGAACCGTTTGGCGCGCTGGACGCCTTCACCCGCGACCAGATGCAAACCCTGCTGCTGAAACTCTGGCAGGAGACGGGCAAGCAGGTGCTGTTGATTACCCACGATATAGAAGAAGCGGTGTTTATGGCGACTGAACTGGTTCTGCTTTCACCCGGCCCAGGCCGCGTGCTGGAACGCCTGCCGCTCAACTTCGCCCGCCGCTTTGTTGCCGGGGAACCGAGCCGCAGCATCAAGTCCGATCCACAATTCATCGCCATGCGCGAATATGTTTTAAGCCGCGTATTTGAGCAACGGGAGGCGTTCTCATGAGTGTGCTCATTAATGAAAAACTGCATTCGCATCGGCTGAAATGGCGCTGGCCGCTCTCGCGTCAGGTGACCTTAAGCATTGGTACGTTAGCGGTTTTGCTCACTGTATGGTGGGCAGTCGCGGCGCTGCAACTGATTAGCCCACTGTTTTTGCCGCCACCGCAACAGGTACTGGCAAAACTGCTCACCATTGCCGGGCCGCAGGGATTTATGGATGCCACGCTGTGGCAGCATCTGGCAGCCAGCCTGACGCGCATTTTGCTGGCGCTACTCGCGGCGGTGTTGATCGGTATTCCGGTCGGGATCGCCATGGGGCTAAGTCCGACGGTGCGGGGCATTCTGGATCCGATAATCGAGCTTTATCGTCCGGTGCCGCCGCTGGCTTATTTGCCGTTGATGGTGATCTGGTTTGGTATTGGTGAAACCTCAAAGATCTTACTGATCTATTTAGCGATTTTTGCGCCGGTGGCGATGTCGGCGCTGGCGGGGGTGAAAAGCGCGCAGCAGGTTCGCATTCGTGCCGCCCAGTCGCTGGGTGCCAGCCGTGCGCAGGTGCTGTGGTTTGTTATTTTGCCCGGCGCGCTGCCGGAAATCCTCACCGGATTACGCATTGGTCTGGGTGTGGGTTGGTCTACCCTGGTGGCCGCGGAGCTGATTGCCGCAACGCGCGGTTTGGGTTTTATGGTCCAGTCAGCGGGTGAATTTCTCGCGACTGACGTGGTGCTGGCGGGGATCGCGGTGATTGCGATTATCGCCTTTCTTTTAGAACTGGGTCTGCGCGCGTTACAGCGCCGCCTGACGCCCTGGCATGGAGAAGTACAATGAGTGAACGTCTGAGCATTACCCCGCTGGGGCCGTATATCGGTGCACAAATTTCGGGTGCCGACCTGACGCGTCCGTTAAGCGATAATCAGTTTGAACAGCTTTACCATGCGGTACTGCGCCATCAGGTGGTGTTTCTGCGCGATCAAGCCATTACACCGCAGCAGCAACGCGCGCTGGCCCAGCGTTTTGGCGAACTGCATATTCATCCTGTTTACCCTCATGCCGAAGGGGTTGAGGAGATCATCGTACTGGATACTCATAACGATAATCCGCCGGATAACGATAACTGGCACACCGATGTGACATTTATTGAAACGCCACCCGCAGGGGCGATTCTGGCGGCGAAAGAGTTACCCTCGACTGGCGGCGATACGCTCTGGAGCAGCGGTATTGCGGCCTATGAGGCGCTCTCAGCTCCCTTCCGTCAACTATTGAGCGGGCTACGTGCGGAGCATGATTTCCGTAAATCGTTCCCGGAATACAAGTACCGCAAAACCGAGGATGAGCATCAACGCTGGCGCGAGGCGGTCGCGAAAAATCCACCGTTGCTCCATCCGGTTGTGCGAACGCATCCGGTGACCGGTAAACAGGCGCTGTTTGTGAACGAAGGTTTTACCACACGAATTGTTGATGTCAGCGATAAAGAGAGCGAAGCCTTGTTAGGTTTTTTGTTTGCCCATATCACTAAACCGGAGTTTCAGGTGCGCTGGCGCTGGCAACCGAATGATATTGCGATTTGGGATAACCGCGTGACTCAGCACTATGCCAATGCGGATTACCTGCCACAGCGGCGGATTATGCATCGGGCGACGATTCTTGGGGATATTCCGTTTTATCGGGCGGGGTAAGGGGGAAATGCCGGGTTGGATAACCCGGCATAATGATCATTAACGCAGAATCTTCTTCTCAGCCAAATCCAGCGCAAAGTAGCTGAAAATCAGATCCGCACCCGCACGCTTAATCGAACCTAAGCTTTCGAGCACGACTTTCTCTTCATCTATAGCACCCGCCAGCGCGGCGAACTTAATCATCGCGTACTCACCGCTCACCTGATACGCACCAATCGGCAATTCAGTACGCTCACGCAGCTCACGCACGATGTCGAGGTAAGCTCCGGCTGGTTTAACCATCAGGCAGTCTGCGCCCTGGGCTTCATCCAGCAGTGACTCACGAATCGCCTCGCGACGGTTCATTGGGTTCATCTGATAACTTTTGCGGTCGCCTTTTAATGCGCTTCCGGCCGCTTCACGGAACGGGCCATAAAAGGAGGAGGCGAACTTGGTCGAATACGACATAATCGCCGTATCTTTAAAGCCCGCAGCGTCCAGCGCCTGGCGAATTGCTTGTACCTGGCCATCCATCGCGGCGGAAGGGGCGATGAAGTCTGCGCCTGCAGCAGCTGCAACCACGGCTTGCTTGCCTAAATTTTCCAGAGTCGCGTCGTTGTCGACGCCATGCTCGCACAGCACACCGCAGTGACCGTGAGATGTGTATTCACAGAAACAAGTGTCTGACATGACGATCATTTCTGGCACGGTCTGCTTGCAGATGCGCGACATACGCGCCACCAGTCCATCTTCCCGCCAGGCATCGCTGCCGGTTTCATCGGTATGGTGAGAGATGCCGAAAGTCATCACGGAACGAATACCGGCGTTGGCGATGCGTTCAATTTCGCGTGCCAGATGTTTCTCTGGAATGCGCATCACGCCTGGCATGGCTTCAACGGCTTTGTAGTCGTCAATTTCTTCTTCAACAAAGATCGGCAACACCAGGTCGTTAAGGCTAAGTGTTGTCTCTTCAAACATAGCGCGCAGCGCAGGAGATTTGCGCAGGCGACGAGGGCGTTGGATTAGGTCTGTCATGGTCTGCCTGATGTTTGTGGAATCGAGGGGCATAGTATACCTGAAGCAGGGTGGGGATGTTTTACGAAAGTTGTCGCGATGTTGACAAGAAGAGAATGAATGAGAGGTCAGGACATCTTTGTAATAGAAATAGCAATAAATTTATATTCATTGAAAATATTTTTAATTTTTATTTATAGCTATAGATTATTGTTTTTGGGGATTTGGTGACGTTTTCAAAAAGTGAATAGCGTAAAGTTCATTGCTTATTGATACATTATTTGTCTGGTTTGGTTGTTTTATATTTTTATGGTCTATGTTTTAAAATTGGCGCTTTCATTAACCTATTGAAATAATGTATTTTTGTTATTTATTTCTTTATGTGTGTTCACGTGCTTTATATATGTCCGCAATCGGACTTAGGGGAAAGAATAATTGAACCATTCCTCTATAACGCCGCATAATCGTAAACGCGAAACATAATATGTTTTCTATGCATTGATAATTGATGGATCAACTTATTACGTCCCTGAGGAGGGATGACAAATGCACTCCTGGAAAAAGAAACTTGTAGTATCACAATTAGCATTGGCTTGCACTCTGGCTATCACCTCTCAGGCTAATGCAGCTACTTATGACACCTGGACATATGTCGATAACGCGGCTACTGGTCTTAACTGGACCAATATGGATAATCCGGGCACTGTAGACGGTAACTATGTGAATTATAGTGGCTTTGTCTACTATAACAACACCAATGGCGACTTCGATCAGTCTTTTAACGGTGATACTGTTAACGGCACGATTTCTACATATTATCTGAACCACGACTACACTGATGGTACAAATGGCAATGCTAACCAGCTTGATATTGCTAATTCAGTAATTCACGGCTCAATCACTTCTATGCTGCCTGGTGGTGATCTCTGGCATAATAATGCTTATGATCAAAGCTATGGCTACATTCAGGCTGGTGATACAGTTATTGATACAACGTGGTATGACGGTGATGTATTCACTCTGAATATTGCTAACTCCACTATTGATGATGACTATGAAGCACTTTACTTTACTGATTACTACAAAGATGGCGATGTAACTAAATCTACTAACGGCACTTTTGACGTTAGCGAAGGCGTTGCTGTTAATCTTAATGTAGAAAGTAACATCAATATCTCCAATAACTCCCGTGTTGCAGGTATTGCGTTATCTCAAGGTAGTACTTACAACAATACTTACACTACAGAATCCCATACTTGGGATAACAATATTAATGTCTCTAACTCAACCGTAACCACCGGTTCAAATACCGTGTTGGAAAGTTCTGGTTATGGTCATTTCGGTAACTCTGGTGAGCCGAGTGATTATGCTGGTCCGGGTGACGTTGCATTGTCTTTCACTGACAGTACTTCAGACTATGCAATGAAGAACAATGTATATTTCAGCAATTCTACTCTGGTGGGTGATGTTGCGTTTACCAGCACCTGGAACGCTAATTTTGATCCAAGTGGTCATGATTCTAACGGTGACGGCGTAAAAGATACCAATGCTGGTTGGGTTGATGATAGCCTGAACGTTGATGAGCTGAATATTACTCTTGATAATGGAAGCAAGTGGGTTGGACAGGCTACATTCAATGCTGAAACCATTTCTCCAGACACAATGTATGATGTTGCAACTAACAGTTTGACCCCTGGTGGAACAGCTGAAGCTAATGGTTGGAATCGCATCATCGATAATAAAGTATTCCAGAGTGGTGTATTTAACGTAGCGTTGAATAACGGTTCTGAATGGGACACTACAGGTGGATTTGCCCCTATATTTCCAGACACCTGTTATCACTTAACCCATTACTGGCTTGCTGCCGTAGATATTCCCGTGG
>NZ_PTRU01000021.1:0-70974 GCF_002965245.1 Escherichia sp. MOD1-EC6021
TACCAGGATATTGTTCAAAATTATAGTCGGGAGAAAAAATATAAAAAGTATAAAAAACTCAGTGAAATAATCTTGAATATTATTACATGGTTCGATAAATATCCCGATATTGTGAAAAATATAACCCAGGCTTAGCTAAGCAGAGAGTGATTGACTGGACGAATAACGACATAAATTTTTGAAAGGGAAACATACGCTTACTCATCAGACACTTGGTAGTCTTTATCTCAAACCAGCGTGACTGATGTGTAAGCGTTAAAGTTCGGAGCAATTAACGCGCTATATCCCAGCCGCGTGCCTTCCAGAGCGCAGGCAGTTGCGCCAGCTCGGTAAAGGTGGTGACTTTCGGGTGAACGATCGGCTTATTGTGCGGGTCAGCGCAGAAGTAAAACACTTCCATACCGGCATCTATCCCTGACTGCGCACCGGCGCTGGAGTCATCGACCAGAATGCAGTTTTCAACGTTCACATTCATCGCTTTTGCCGCATGGAACATTAATGCCGGATCGGGCTTCCAACGCTGGATATCGTAGCCGCTGAACAGTTTTTCCGGGAAGTAGTGCAGCATATTGAGCTTACCAAGCGAATGCTGCATTTTGCTCACCGGGCCATTAGAAACTACGCACATCGGCACGTTAACGCTCGCCAGCAATTCGTTCGCTCCCGCGATGACCTCTAGTTCGCTATCAAACAGGCGGGTGACTTCTGCGCGGTAAACGTGCTCTGCATCGGCCTGGACCATCGTCACGCCCTGCTCTTTACTGATGATATCGATGATTTCATAGAGTTTTACGCCTTTAAAACGGGTAAAAATCTCTTCCAGGTCAACGTTAATGCCAAATTCCCTGAACATCGTGACATAGGCGCGAGAGCAAATGACCTCGCTATCGACCAGCGTACCATCGCAGTCGAAAAATACCGCTTCTATCTGGGACATGTCTTTCCTTTATCATTAGTTTAACGTTTTCGTCATGCAAATTTGCACAACGCAATCGTTGCCGTATAAGCAAATACAATGAAAAAAAGTTAACTTCAGCCGTCCATATTGTCTCATTTTGGTATACGATAGCGACGGATTTTCCCTCCTTAGTTCGGAAATAGATAATGAGTCAACAACACACAACCCAGGCTTCTGGTCAGGGGATGCTGGAACGCGTGTTTAAACTGCGCGAACATGGCACGACGGCTCGGACCGAAGTGATCGCCGGTTTTACCACCTTCCTGACGATGGTTTACATCGTTTTTGTTAACCCGCAAATTCTTGGCGTTGCTGGCATGGACACCAGCGCCGTCTTCGTCACCACTTGTCTGATTGCTGCATTTGGCAGCATTCTGATGGGACTGTTTGCTAATCTGCCAGTTGCACTGGCACCAGCAATGGGCCTGAACGCATTCTTCGCTTTTGTGGTTGTACAGGCGATGGGCTTGCCGTGGCAGGTCGGGATGGGCGCAATCTTCTGGGGCGCGATTGGTCTATTGTTACTGACAGTTTTCCGCATTCGCTACTGGATGATTGCTAACATTCCGGTAAGTCTGCGTGTGGGCATCACCAGCGGTATCGGCCTGTTCATTGGCATGATGGGGCTGAAAAACGCGGGCGTGATTGTCGCGAATCCCGAAACGCTGGTGAGCATCGGTAACCTGACTTCTCACAGCGTGCTGCTGGGTATCCTCGGCTTCTTCATCATCGCTATTCTGGCCTCGCGCAATATTCACGCGGCGGTGCTGGTTTCTATTGTGGTGACGACGCTGCTGGGCTGGATGCTGGGTGATGTGCACTACAACGGCATCGTGTCTGCGCCACCGAGCGTAATGACAGTAGTGGGTCATGTCGATTTAGCCGGTTCGTTTAATCTCGGTTTGGCAGGGGTGATTTTCTCTTTCATGCTGGTCAACCTGTTTGACTCCTCCGGTACGCTGATTGGCGTGACCGATAAAGCAGGGCTGGCGGATGAGAAAGGTAAATTCCCGCGCATGAAGCAGGCGCTGTATGTCGACAGTATCTCTTCCGTGACAGGTTCGTTTATCGGTACTTCTTCTGTTACAGCGTATATTGAGTCCTCTTCCGGCGTTTCTGTTGGTGGTCGCACCGGTCTGACGGCAGTTGTTGTCGGCTTGCTGTTCCTGCTGGTTATCTTCCTGTCGCCGCTGGCGGGGATGGTGCCTGGCTACGCTGCAGCTGGTGCGTTGATCTACGTTGGTGTGCTGATGACCTCAAGTCTTGCTCGCGTGAATTGGCAGGATCTTACCGAATCCGTTCCAGCGTTTATTACCGCCGTGATGATGCCGTTCAGCTTCTCGATTACCGAAGGTATCGCACTGGGCTTTATCTCCTACTGCGTGATGAAAATCGGCACCGGACGTCTGCGCGATCTTAGCCCGTGTGTGGTTGTGGTGGCGCTGCTGTTTATCCTGAAGATTGTGTTTATCGACGCTCACTAAAATCGATAGCGCGTTAAAAACCCGCCATGCATGATTGCTGGCGGGTTTTTTATTTAGATCTTAACTCGCTGAATAAACTCACCAAATGCGGTTAATTGCCCGGTCAGGTGGTCAAGCGTACCCTGATCAATCACTTCTCCGGTTTGCGGATCAACTTTGTTCTGAATCACGCCGCCCATAAATTCAGGCTTGTTCATCACCATTGCATCGAGAAAAACCAGAATCTGGCGCAGATGATACTGACAGCGCGCGCCGCCAATCACGCCCATTGAGCTGGTCTGAATCAACACCGGTTTACCAGCCAGAGGTTGATCCGGCAGGCGGGAAAGCCAGTCGATGGCATTTTTCAGCCCGCCCGGTACCGAGTAGTTATATTCCGGCGTGACGATCACCACACCGTCAGCCTGACGGATCTGCTCCGCCATAGCTTCTACCGTTGCGGGAAAACCTTCTTCCTGCTGTACATCAGCGTCATACAGGGGAATGTCGGCAATGGAAGGTAATGCATTGATTTCCATGCTAGCAGGAGCAATTTTCGGCAGGGTACGTGCAACCATGCCATTAAATGAGCCTTTGCGCAGGCTTCCCAGTAACGTAACCACCTTCAATTTTTCAGACATGATGACTCCTGTGGTTGTCTATCAATTTGGCGAAAAAGACTTCATGGTAGAGAGTTGGGCAAAACGCATCATCCTGCTGGTAGGATTGTTGGCGCGGCTGTGAATATCCGGCAGGCTTTTCCAGCCGCGTTTGCCATCTAACTCCCAGACACTGAGCTTTTCAATTGTGGGCGTGACCGCCACGGACCACACCAGCACGTCCTCCGCGTCGCATAACGCTTCTACATGATTTACATGAGCACATTTCAGGCGTCCGGCAATGGGCAGCAGCTGCAGATCGCGCGGATCGTCATTCAAAACATCACCGGTTAGTTTTAGCACGCTTCGGCGCAACGTGATGAGTTGCGCCCGCGCTTCGTTAGGATCGTTTTGTTTACTGATCCATAGCGATTCATTGCTGGAAAAGGTGTGGTTATCGAGCGCGTGTGGGCTATGAAACCCGCGCGTCGCACGCTGCAGTTCCATATCGAGGCCACATTCACCTTCGGTTGTTAGCGCCACGCCAACCATATTCCCGGCATAGGAAATAGAAAACGAGGGCAAATTTTTATCACTGAAAACCGGTTTTCCTTTCGGCAGGGTGACGATTTCCGGTAATTCGCCGATGCCATACAGCATGAACATCAGTTCTGCGAGTAAACCTCTGGACGCCAGGAAACGGCTTTGACGATGAGGGGGAATATTTCGGGCTTCTTGATGACACTGGGAGGAGAGACGAACAGAAATCAGATGTCCTTCCGTTAAAATCCCTCGGGCAAAGTGAGTCGCCATTTTTCGCTCCATGCTTAATGGTCCATTATGAATACAAGAGTAATCATTTACTGGAATGATGGACAGACTAAAGCAGCTAAAAGTTCGATTCAGACAATCTTATTACAACTATTTTACATTTTATTGTGAAATAGGGTTGCGTTTCATACGATTCGGTTATGCCATCGACGCGTAAAGATTTTTAATGGTTTCCCGTAACCAGACGATCTTCGGATTATGGCTGTTCCGTTTATGCCACAGTAGGGTAAAAGGGACTTCCAACTTTTTTTGCTGGCTTTCGTCAAACGGGAGAGGTAGAGCAACTAACGGCAGTTGGTGGAGTTGATTGTAGTACTGACAGTAGCGTGGTGCGGTCGCCAGTAGCAGATTGTCGGGCTGCGCTGCCATAAACAGTGACTGCTCGAATTCCGGCAAACTCATAGCAATCGTGCGTTCGCGCCCCAGCTCCTGTAACACATTGTCCAGCGCCCAGGTATCGCTCTGTTCCCAGCAAATGCTGATATGTGGGTAACGTAAAAAGGTATCCAGATCCCACGCTTCATGCAGTGCTGGATGATCTTTGCGCAACCAGACGCAGGGCACATCCCTAAACAGTACTTCATAATCAATGGCTAATGGCAGCGAACTTAGCAGCTCCCGCGAACGGGGATGGCTTTCGCGACCGGAAAAACCAATATCCACTTCGCCACGGGTAATCGCATCCAGTGAATCATAATCCCAGTTGCGCAATTTGATCGTCGCCTGGGGGTAACGCTGGTAGATCTGCTTAGTCAGCGTATTGAACATGATCATCATCAGCGGCGATTCCGCCGCCAGTTCAAACTTAAGACCGCGCGGCGTTTGGTGGTGCGGTTTATCCAGCAGCAGATTGCTCATTTGCATCCACTCCGCCAGATTTTGCTCCATGCTGACCATTAGCGGTGTGGGCGACAGGCCCAGCGGTGAGTTCACAAAGAGCGGGTCATCAAACCACATTCTAAGTTTTGCCAGAGACTTACTCACCGCCGAAGGCGTCACGTTCATCCGCTTAGCCGCTTTGGTCACGCTGCGTTCCTGCATCAGCAGTTGCAGGCAGAGCAGTAAATTGAGATCAAGCGTGGTGATGGATTTCTTCATGAGCGGCAACGGGGCGTCCAGGCGCGACGAACATAATCAGCAACAGGCTCACTATGCTACAGGCAATCAGAATCCCGATCAGCATATTCCATGCGCCGATACCAACCACCGCTGCCAGCCAAATCCACAGTGACGAACCGCAAACTTGCGCAATACCTAAGGTCGAGCTGGCTACGCCCGCGCGTAATGAAAACGGCCCTAACGCCTGACTCATCGCTACGCCAAAACCTACCGAGAAACCGGCGCAAATCAGCGTGATACCAAACAGAGAAACCGCATGGGAAGGTGAAACTGCAAGAGTGATACCTGCCGCCAGAAATAACACCTGTGAGGTGATCATCAACGTACGTGGCTTAAAGATCCCCAGTGCAAATGGCGTGGAGAATGAAACGGTCATGCTGACCCCTGCGGTCAACGCCATTATGGTGGCGTATTCTCCGCGCTCAAAACCCATGATTTCCATCAGCAATACCGGCGACGTATTCACGAAGGTGAGGATCACCGAAACGCTGAGGGTGGTGATAACAACACGGCTGAGGAAAAACCGGTTAAGCAGCGACTCGCTATTTTCTCGTGGTTTGTCAGAAGCTGCGGGGGCGGCAGGGCGCGTTTCTTTTAAAATAAACAAAGACAACATCAGTACTGCGATGCCCATCGTTGCCATCGTCCAGAACAGACTCTGCCACGGGAATTTAAGCATAATCAGGTGTCCGAGCACTGGCGCTAACACCGGAATGATGCAGGTAATACCGTTGAGTAATGACAGCACTTTTGCCCGACGTCGATCATCCAGTGTGTCACGTAAAATGGCGAACGCCACCACGTAACAACAGCCTGCGCCTAACCCCTGTAGAAATCGCCCTGCAAGAAATAACGTGCTGGTTTCAGCCAGTGAACAGAACACCGAGGCGATAATAAATAGCGCCGCGCCGGGTATGGCGACAGGCTTTCTCCCTGAACGATCGGCCACTTTACCGGCAAATAACATCGCTGCTGCCATACCTGCCAGATAAACGGAGAACGCAATATGCAACTGCGCTTCGCTGGCATTGAGATCGGCGGCGATGCGCGGTAAACCAACGAGGTACATATCAATCCCGGCGGGATAAAGTAAAACCAGGGCAAAACTACAAATCAAAAAGCGGGACATGGGCTAAAGCGTCCTGATAGTAAGGTGACGCAAAGCATACGTGGTGAAGGAGAATCAGGCGAGTTGCCATTTGGACATAAGTGATTTCCTGACAGGCAAGAAGCCAGCTATTTCGCTGGCTTCTTAAACGGATTAGCCAAATTTAGGTAACACATTAAAGACGTTACCGAACCAGCATAAAATTACGGTTATACCAAAGAGAATGACAATCGCCGGAATAAGATTGCCGCCCCAGACCGTGAACATCTGGTTGGGAAACTTCTTGCGAGCTTTGATTGCCAGCACCGCGGGGATAATGACTGCCCAGATGGTGGCGCACAACCCGGCACCGCCGATCCCGTAAATAAAGCCGTTTGGGAAGACGAGATATAACAAAGCAGGTGGCAGGAAGGTTAACAGCACGGTTTTGAAACGCCCGCCGTGGGAGTTATCAATCTTAAACAGATCCGCCAGATAATCGAACAACCCCAGCGTGACACCAAAAAACGAGCTGGCGACAGCTAAGTTAGAGAACACCAGCAGGCAAAACTCGATAATGCCGTGCTGTTTGGTGCCGAGGAACGATTTCACCAGCGAATCAACGTTGCCGCCTGAGGAGATAATCGCCTTAAAGCTTTCTCGCGGAATATTCCCCATCGTGCAATAGAGCCAGAAGAGATAAATCACCAGCGCCAGCAGCGAACCAAAAACCACACTTTTGATTAGCTTATCTTTGCGTTTGCCATAGCAAATAATCAGGCTGGGAATATTGCCGTGGAAACCAAATGACGCCAGACACACCGGCAAAGCCATAAAGATATACGGGAAGTAAGACGTTCCCGCAGTGGTGCTGGTGGCATCGCGCAGAATGGAGTAATCGACCTGGAAGAAGAAAGAACCAAACACGATCACAAAGGAGATAATCTTCAGCCCGAGGAACAACGAGGTAATACGGCTGGCGGCTAACGAGCTTATCCACAATACGCTGGCAACGAAAATGGCTGTGCAGATCCCGACAATACGTGGATTAGCGTGATAACCCAAATTCATTGATATCGTTTCACTAATGATCGCACCATTAGCAGAGATATAGGCATAAGTGAGGATATAGAGAACGAAGGCAACGGTAATACCGCTGATAATGTTCCAGGTGTTACCGATTAAATCTTTGGTGATGGTGTTAAAACTGGAGCCGACGGGATAATTTAAATTTGCTTCTAATAATAATAACCCGGAATGAAGCATTGAAAACCAGGCAATGATAAGGATAAAGGCACCCCAGAAAAACCAGGCACCGGCAAGATCAACAGGTAAAGCAAACATACCTCCACCGATTACTGTACCTGCTATAACCATAACACCCCAAAATGCAGAGTGCTTTTTTTCAGCTTGATCAGTCATGATGCCACCTTTAGAGGAAGGCTATTTTTGTTATTGAAGATGTAGGGAGTTAGAGTGGCTAACATCCTTATAGCCACTCTGAATGTATTAATTAAACTTCTTTCAGTTTTGCGGTGAAGTGACGCAATACTTTTGGCTCATAGGTAAAGGTTAAACCTTTAATATTCGCCGCGTTCTCTTTCACATGTTTGAAGGCTTCAATAATGAAGTCCATATGTGTTTGAGTATATGTTGCGCGCGGAATGGTTAAACGCAGCAGTTCAGCCGGGCACGGCAACTGTTTACCGGTTTTCGGATCGCGGCCTAACAGGAAAGAACCAATTTCTACCGCACGGATACCGGCGACTTTATACAGCTCGCAGGCCAGCGCCTGTGCCGGGAACTGATCTGCCGGGATATGCGGCAACAGTTTACCTGCATCAACGAATGCCGCGTGACCGCCCGCCTGCTGGCAGACAACGCCAATCTCTTCCAGACCATCGACCAGATACTGTACCTGCGCGATACGATAAGCCAGCCAGTCCAGATTCATGCCGTCATACAGACCTACCGCCAGACGCTCCATCGCACCGCCTTCCAGGCCGCCATATGTCGGGAAGCCTTCCTGTACCACGCAAAGGGTTCTGCATTCGGTATACACATCAAAGAAGCTGTCGTCTTTCATGCACAGCAAGCCGCCCATCGGCACCATTGCATCTTTCTTGGCGGACATCGCCAGCATATCGGCATATTTGTAGGTTTCGCGGGTGATCTGCTCGATGGTCCAGTCTTTGTATTCTGCTTCACGCTGCTTGATGAAATAGGCGTTTTCGGCAAAGCGCGCGGAGTCCATTACCACCGGAATATCGTATTTCTTCGCGATGCTGTACATCGCTTTTAAGTTTGCCAGTGAAACCGGCTGACCACCTGCGGAGTTACTGGTGATGGTTGCAACGATATACGGCACGTTATTCGGGCCAACTTCTTCAATACCGCGTTCTAATCCCTCAAGGTCAAAGTTGCCTTTAAAGTCGTAACGCACGCCCGTATCGAAGGCTTCTTTGATATAGACGTTACGCACGGTACAGCCGTTGATCTGGCTATGGCCCTGCGTGGTATCAAAGAAATAGTTAGAGAACGCCACCATTTTGCTGCGATCCAGGCCCTTTTCCTGCTCGCGTTTTTTAATCAGAACTGGAATATAGATTTGCTCTGCACCACGGCCCTGGTGAGTCGGAATGGTGTATTGATAACCAAAGATATTTTTCACTGACTCGGCTAACGCATAGTAGCTGCGGCTGCCACTGTAAGCTTCGTCGCCGCGCATCATCGCGGCCTGCATACTCTGCGTCACCGCCCCGGTGCCGCTGTCGGTCAGTAAATCGATAAACACATCTTCGCTATCCAGCAAGAACGGGTTCATACCGGATTTAATAATTGCCTCTTCACGATAAGCGCGAGTGGTACGTTTTACTGGCTCAATAACACGAATGCGGAACGGTTCAGGGAGATGTTTAAAGTTTTCCATTACATAATCCTTCATTTATTTTAATTACAGTGATCCCTGTGAATATGATATTTGCAATATCTATTAATTCGCCAGTTATATATGCCAAGACCATCATTTACTAAAACAAGTAAATAAATGAGAGACAGCCTTTGCAAAAGGCAAAATTAAGATATAGCAAACAAATAGATCACATTGAATCTAATCGGTTTGGCTCTGGTGATGGCTACAGAAGGGCAAATCAAGGGCGGTGATCGACAATCTTGTTGTCAATATTAAACCATTTTGAGGTCACACATATATGTAAGATATTCATAATGCACTTATCCTCGAAAGAGACAAGGCTACAGTATAATACTCAAGAAATTTGTCTATGCTGAAATTGTTTAAATGTGAATCGAATCACAATTAGTTATTGGCTGTGTTTGTGGGAGCTGGCGCATACGGAATATTAACATAAATCCGTGGGTGGATAATTTTTTAATTTTTATCATTATTGTTGAAGGTGATGGCATTGATTATAGGGATACCATTACAAGGAGCTTTTTCCCACGTTGACGTGTCGCGGTTTACTCACCTCATTACCAGGTCGATGACCTTATAGGGAAATGACGTAAAAAGACGAATAACTCTATAAATGAGCGAAATTTGATAGTTGATATTTAAATAGTAACCTTATTATTACTACAACTTTCATATGAATGAGGAGAAAGGAAATGGTTGATAACGTAACTGTTGGCAGAGTATGTGTACAATCTTCTTCTTTCATACCTGATTTGGATGGAGGAAAAAATAAAACTCAATTAATCGTTGACGATATAGTGTCGTATCTTAAAAATCCTTCAGTTTATTCACTTGAAAAAGCGGGTTCATTAAGTAATTTTGTTAATAATAGCAGTGAGATTGAACCATGGGTTTTTATCGGTGGTGGACTTATTATTATTGTCTCAACATCTGAGCAAGACCCTGAAAGTATGATTGTAACTGTGGGGGATGCTGAAGGAAAGTATGCTACACAGATTTTTGTACCGCCTGCGCTTACAACATCCCTCAAAGATATTTTTATTCGCTCTCATACGAACGCAGATGATGAGAGTTTTACTAAAGAGCAGAAAAAAGCTAATAGTAAATATGATATTGTAGATTATAACTGTAAGGTTTATTTTAATGAAAAACCAGAAGATTTAGTCGTGTGCAGGCATATTTCTCTGCAGTATTGTATAGATTCAATGAATGAAAATACAGGTAAAGTTCCATTGAAGGAATGCTATTCAACTCCAGAAGGGATACAGCAACATTTTCCATACGAGCTTGATCAGCAATTTGATAATCTAATAAACAATCCACCACCAGGTACATGCGTCGTTGCTAGTGACAAGTTCGGGGAGATATTATCTGTCTTCTTTCACAGAATGGAAAAAGAGAAGTTAACGCATATGGCGGCAATCGTTAAATCTCAAAAACATGCTATGGCCGTCCGCTTGAGGATAAAACAAACGCCTGCCGGAGAAACTGAATATGTTGTATCCTTTTATGATCCTAATGCAACCAATACTGCAGTACGCTATAAAGCAAAAAACTGTGATTCTTTTGGGTCATTACAATCATTTATAAATATTGAGTTGGCGAATATAAAATGGGTAAAAACAGAGATTTGCTCCGAGTGTGTAGGCATAATTCCTTATCTCCCTCGAGAGCAGGCCCATTTATTAAGTGGTATAGAAAATGAATTGCAACCACCATTATCACCATCAGCATTATATCTATTAATGCAAATGGGGACGTATGAAAATATTGTTCTTTTTTTCGATAAGTTAAGAAATTCCCAAGAAATGACAGTATCAAAGGTTCTTGAGATTCTTGCTGCTAAAGGACCAGGGGGAACATATGGGTTATATATGTCACTGCAACACGATAATCTTAATAAGATTAATGAATATATAACAAATTTAAAAGAGTTGGCCCGAAAATTTAACTTTAGCCGGGAAGACCTGGAAACTCTACTCCTTGCGAAAGATAACCGTGGTGTGAGCGCGATTTCTGTAGCGTTATCAAAAAATAAAAAAGAAAGTGTCAAGGCATTGTTCTTGGCGATAGATGACTTTGAGAAAGAGTTTGGGGTAAATAAAAATGAAATACTACTTTATATAGGAAAAAAATATTCTCAACTTATGATTTAAATAGCGCTATTAAAACCAATAATTATAATGTTGTTAATATATTGCTCGCCAATATAAAAGCCAAAATGTTTAAAAATGAAATAAATAAAGAAGATATATTGAAACTGATGGCTGCAAGAGAAAAATGGACCGGGGAGTCAGACAAATGGACGAAGGCATCAGGCTTATATTCTGCGATAGTGAAAGGGTATACGGAGATTGTTGCCGCCTGGATGGAGACAGCTGATGTGATAGCCAGCCATTATGAAAATGATAAAGATGTGGTGAGCGAACTACTGTCGCTGAGCAGAAATAATGCCGTCTGCTCTTTGCATATTGCAAGCTTTAAGAAAATGAGTAAACAGGTCATTGACGTATATCTGAATGCGGCGATTCGCCTGGCGTTGCAACACGGATTCACTTTCGATGAAATTGTGGAGCAGTTTACCCGTGACTTTGATGGCAAGCCATTCTCTCATGTGGTAAATAACGGGGATGATATACATATGGGACTCTGGCTGAAAATATTCAAAATTGTGGTTGGTGAAAATGAAAATTACCTTAAAGATGTGATGATGCAGCTGGAAGAAAAGAATAATGAAGGTAAATCTGTAATAAGTCAGGCAAATGGCAATCCTGTACTTAAAGAACTATTCTGGAAAGCAGTAGACGAATTTAACTTTCCGCAAGAGGAGCTTAATAGGTTAAAGCAATATCGTTCTCTGTAAAGACAGGACTGCAAGGTGTTTAAAGTCGCTCCAGCCAGTAGCAAATGCAGTTTTGGTGCAGGATGCTCATAAAAAACAAGCGCTGTTCCGTTCTGATAGTTAGTTTCCCCAGAACGGAACAGTGCCCTTTATATCAATTTAGACGACTCACTTACCAATACAGAAGCTGGAGAAAATTCGCCCCAGCAGGTCGTCAGAAGTAAATTCCCCGGTGATCTCGCTTAAGTTCTGCTGCGCCAGACGCAGTTCTTCCGCCAGCAGCTCGCCTGCCCAGGCTCCTAATAGTTGCGCTTTACCCTGTTGCAGGTGCTCTGCCGCCTGTTCCAGTGCCTGTAGGTGACGACGACGCGCCAGGAAGCCGCCTTCCATGTTGGTGTCAAAGCCCATGCTCTGTTTGAGATGGTTACGCAGCACGTCCACACCTTCACCAGTCCTTGCTGAGAGACGAATTAACGCGTGACCGTTCACTTCACTCATCCCCAGCGTTTCGCCGGTGATATCGGCTTTATTGCGTACCACGGTGATCGGCAGTTTCGCTGGCAGACGGGCGATAAACTCCGGCCAGATCTCTGCTGGATCAACGGCATCCGTGGTGGTGCCATCAACCATAAACAGCACACGGTCGGCCTGTTCAATTTCCTGCCATGCGCGCTCGATACCAATACGTTCCACTTCGTCACTGGCTTCGCGTAATCCGGCGGTATCGATGATATGCAGCGGCATTCCGTCAATGTGGATATGCTCACGCAGTACGTCACGCGTGGTTCCGGCGATATCAGTCACGATTGCCGCTTCACGGCCCGCCAGCGCGTTCAGTAGGCTTGATTTACCGGCGTTGGGACGCCCGGCAATGACGACTTTCATCCCTTCGCGTAACAAGCTGCCCTGACGAGCCTCGGCGCGTACTGCGTCGAGATCGGCAATCACGTCATTGAGCTGGGCTTCAATTTTGCCGTCGGAGAGGAAATCGATCTCTTCATCAGGGAAATCAATTGCCGCTTCGACGTAAATGCGCAAGTGGGTGAGGGCTTCCACCAGATGGTTAACCCGTGCGGAGAACGCACCTTGCAGCGAGTTTAGCGCTGAGCGCGCCGCCTGTTCCGAGCTGGCGTCGATAAGGTCTGCAATCGCTTCGGCCTGGGCTAAGTCGAGTTTATCGTTCAGAAATGCGCGTTCGGAAAACTCACCAGGACGGGCAATCCGCAGGCCGGGAATAGTCAGAATGCGTTTTAACAGCAGGTCGAGGATCACCGGACCGCCATGACCTTGCAGTTCCAGCACATCTTCGCCGGTGAACGAGTTCGGGCCAGGGAACCATAGCGCAATCCCCTGATCGAGCACGCTGCCATCGGCGTCTTTAAACGGAAGATAATCGGCGTAGCGCGGCTTAGGCAGTTTACCCAGCACGGTTTCGGCAACCTCACGGGCTTTGAGGCCGGAGATGCGCAGGATGCCAACGCCGCCACGTCCCGGAGGCGTGGCCTGGGCTACGATAGTGTCATTATCGCTCATGATGTTCCTGTTGCTTTGTGTGGCGGATGCGCGGTGCTTATCCGCCCTACGAAAAGAAAAAAGGCGGTCAACTGACCGCCCTTATTTTAGCGAAAACTCACCGAATCAGGATTTTTTCTTCTCGCGGCTATGCAGGCCACGTTTTTCCAGACCACGGTAAATCAGCTGCTGCTGAATAATGGTAACCAGGTTGCTGACGATATAGTACAGCACCAGACCTGATGGGAACCACAGGAAGAACACCGTGAAGATGACCGGCATAAAGGTCATGATCTTCTGCTGCATCGGGTCGGTCACAGTGGTCGGCGACATCTTCTGAATGAAGAACATCGTTACGCCCATCAGGATCGGCAGGATGTAGTACGGGTCCTGTGCTGACAGGTCGTGGATCCACAGTGCAAACGGTGCCTGACGCAGTTCAACGGAACCCATCAGCATGTAGTACAACGCCAGGAAGATTGGCATCTGGATCAGCAGCGGGAAGCAGCCGCCCAGCGGGTTAACCTTCTCAGCTTTGTACAGCGCCATCATTTCCTGGCTGATACGCTGTTTGTCATCGCCCAGACGCTCACGCATTGCCTGAATCTTCGGCTGCAGCATACGCATCTTCGCCATGGAGGTGTACTGCGCTTTGGTCAGCGGGTACATAATGCCACGAACGATAAAGGTGATGATGATAATGGAGAAGCCCCAGTTACCCACAAAGCTATGGATCCATTTCAGCAGTTTGAACAGCGGCTGAGAGATGAACCACAACCAACCGTAATCAACGGTCAGATCCAGGTGCGGAGCAACTGCTGCCATTTTGTCCTGGATTTCCGGGCCAACCCACAGGGTGCTGTTCATTGCGCCAGTCTGACCAGGCTGAACCAGTACCGGCTGAGATTTATAGCCGATAGCGGCGATGCCGTTACCCAGATTAGCGGTGTAGAAGTTGTTGGTACCGTCGTTATGCGGGATCCACGCAGTCGCGAAATACTGTTGCAGCATCGCCACCCAACCACCTTTCGAAGAGATGTTCAGGTTTTCGTTATCGGCAATGGTATCGAACTTATATTTCTCGTACTTCTCGTCAGGCGTGGAGTACGCCGCGCCACGGAAGGTGTGCAGTGCGAAGTTGCTGCTTCCGGTGTCGAGATGCGGTGGCAGTGTAATGGATTGCTTCAACTGACCAAAGGTGGAGATCTCCAGCGGTTTCTCGCCAGCGTTCTGCACGTTGTAGTTGACGTTGACAGCGTAATCACCACGTTTCAGGACAAACGTTTTGGTAAACGTGTTGCCTGCCGCGTCGGTATACGTCATCGGCACCTGCAGTTCGTTTTGACCTTCAGCCAGCACATAAGCGTCTTTTTCAACGTTATACAGCGGACGCGGGCCGTTAGCCGGGTTATCCGGGCCATCACGACCGGTCAGACCGCTCTGTGCCTGATAAATAAACTGCGGTGAAGTTTCCAGCAGCTGGAACGGCTGGGTAGAGTTCAGCTCTTTCGGGTAAGCAGGCAGCAGAGCTTGCTCAACATCACCACCACGGGTGTTGATGGTCAGATCAAGCACGTCGGTCTTAACCGAGATCAGTTTCCCCTGGCCACTGGCCGGTACGCCCTGGTCGGCGGCGCTACCCGCTGCGGTGGTCGTTGTCTGCGTGGTCTGTTGGGCCTGAGGTTGCGGGTTTTTATCCTGCTCCCAGGCTTGCCAGATCATGAAAGACACGAACAGCAAAGCGATGACTAAAAGATTGCGTTGCGAATCCATCGTTAGTGTTCTCTGGTATCAAATGGTCCGGGCGGGACGGGATCGTCACCACCAGGGTGTAAAGGGTGGCATTTTAATACGCGTTTCACCGTCAACCAACTGCCTTTTATCACTCCAAACCTGCGCAATGCCTCAATTCCGTAGCTTGAACAGGTTGGAGTGAAACGACAATGCGGCCCGAGTAGCGGACTAATCAGGCGTTGATAGACCCGAATGAGGGCTATCAGGACCCGCGAGCCAGGCGACAGTGGCGGCGCCATAATTTTTCCAACGCTTCCGAGAGAGCACGGTTATCGAGGTCGGCAACCCCTTTTTTCGCCACCACCACGAAATCCATAGCCGGGAGTTCATGTTGGCGCAGACGGAAGCTTTCACGCGTCAGACGTTTAATCCGATTGCGTTCATGGGCGCGTCGAACGTTTTTCTTGGCGACTGTAAGACCGATACGGGGATGCCCCAGCGAATTCAGGCGGCCGAGAATGGTAATTTGCGGCGTGCCAGCCCGTTGTGGCTGCTGGAAGACGAATGTGAATTGACTGGGAGTTAACAAGCGTAACTCCCTGGGAAATGCGAGCTTAACCACTCAGGGGTTAGCTTTATTACTTAGAAACGGTCAGACGAGCGCGGCCTTTAGCACGACGACGTGCCAGAACCTGACGACCATTTTTAGTAGCCATACGAGCACGGAAGCCGTGAGAACGGTTGCGCTTCAGTACAGACGGTTGAAAAGTGCGTTTCATGGCGATTTCTACCTAAACTTGAATAAATTCAATGGCTTTATTGGATATCCGCCGAAAAATGAAACGATGGACACCGAAGCCATGGGTGATTAAAGAGGCCGGATTGTAATAATTGTACACTCCGGAGTCAATTCTCTTTCCTTATTTACCGCGCTTTTCCGCACCTTTTCGCAGGGAAAACGTACGGCCTCACACCAGTGAAAACCAGCATGGCGCGCCGGGTGGAGGATTATACGGGCTGACGGGTAAAGCGCAAGGATCGTCCTGGATCTTTATTAGATCGATTAAGCCAATTTTTGTCTATGGTCATTAAATTTTCCAATATGCGGCGTAAATCGTGCCCGCCTCGCGGCAGGATCGTTTACACTTAGCGAGTTCTGGATCATCCTGTGGATAAATCGGGAAAATCTGTGAGAAACAGAAGATCTCTTGCGCAGTTTAGGCTATGATCCGCGGTCCCGATCGTTTAGCAGGATCTTGATCGGGCATATAACCGCAGACAGCGGTTCGTGCGTCACCCTCAAGCAGGGTCTTTTCGACGTACGTCAACAATCATGAATGTTTCAGCCTTAGTCATTATCGACTTTTGTTCGAGTGGAGTCCGCCGTGTCACTTTCGCTTTGGCAGCAGTGTCTTGCCCGATTGCAGGATGAGTTACCAGCCACAGAATTCAGTATGTGGATACGCCCATTGCAGGCGGAACTGAGCGATAACACGCTGGCCCTGTACGCGCCAAACCGTTTTGTCCTCGATTGGGTACGGGACAAGTACCTTAATAATATCAATGGACTGCTAACCAGTTTCTGCGGAGCGGATGCCCCACAGCTGCGTTTTGAAGTCGGCACCAAACCGGTGACACAAACGCCACAAGCGGCAGTGACGAGCAACGTCGCGGCCCCAGCACAGGTGGCGCATGCGCAGCCGCAACGTGTTGCGCCTTCTACGCGTTCCGGTTGGGATAACGTCCCGGCTCCGGCAGAACCGACCTATCGTTCTAACGTAAACGTCAAACACACGTTTGATAACTTCGTTGAAGGTAAATCTAACCAACTGGCGCGCGCGGCGGCTCGTCAGGTGGCTGATAACCCTGGCGGTGCCTATAACCCGTTGTTCCTTTATGGCGGCACGGGTCTGGGTAAAACTCACCTGCTGCATGCGGTGGGTAACGGCATTATGGCGCGTAAGCCGAATGCCAAAGTGGTTTATATGCACTCCGAGCGCTTTGTTCAGGATATGGTTAAAGCCCTGCAAAACAACGCGATCGAAGAGTTTAAACGCTACTACCGTTCCGTAGATGCACTACTGATCGACGATATTCAGTTTTTTGCTAATAAAGAACGATCTCAGGAAGAGTTTTTCCACACCTTCAACGCCCTGCTGGAAGGTAACCAGCAGATCATTCTCACCTCGGATCGCTATCCGAAAGAGATCAACGGCGTTGAGGATCGTCTGAAATCCCGCTTCGGTTGGGGACTGACTGTGGCGATCGAACCGCCAGAGTTAGAAACCCGCGTGGCGATCCTGATGAAAAAGGCCGACGAAAACGACATTCGTTTGCCGGGCGAAGTGGCGTTCTTTATCGCCAAGCGTCTACGCTCTAACGTACGTGAGCTGGAAGGGGCGTTGAACCGCGTCATTGCTAACGCCAACTTTACCGGACGGGCGATCACCATCGACTTCGTGCGTGAGGCGCTGCGCGACTTGCTGGCATTGCAGGAAAAACTGGTCACCATCGACAATATTCAGAAGACGGTGGCAGAGTACTACAAGATCAAAGTTGCGGATCTCCTTTCCAAGCGTCGATCCCGCTCGGTGGCGCGTCCGCGCCAGATGGCGATGGCGCTGGCGAAAGAGTTGACTAACCACAGTCTGCCCGAGATTGGCGATGCGTTTGGTGGTCGTGACCACACAACGGTGCTTCATGCTTGCCGGAAGATCGAGCAGTTGCGTGAAGAGAGCCACGATATCAAAGAAGATTTTTCAAATTTAATCAGAACATTGTCATCGTAAACCTATGAAATTTACCGTAGAACGTGAGCATTTATTAAAACCGCTACAACAGGTGAGCGGTCCGTTAGGTGGTCGTCCTACGCTACCGATTCTCGGTAATCTGCTGTTACAGGTTGCTGACGGTACGTTGTCGCTGACCGGTACCGATCTCGAGATGGAAATGGTGGCACGTGTTGCGCTGGTTCAGCCGCACGAACCAGGGGCGACGACCGTTCCGGCGCGCAAATTCTTTGATATCTGCCGTGGTCTGCCTGAAGGCGCGGAAATTGCCGTGCAACTGGAAGGTGAGCGGATGCTGGTGCGTTCCGGGCGTAGCCGTTTTTCGCTTTCCACCCTGCCAGCAGCAGATTTCCCGAACCTCGATGACTGGCAGAGCGAAGTCGAATTTACCCTGCCGCAGGCGACGATGAAGCGTCTGATTGAAGCGACTCAGTTTTCGATGGCGCATCAGGATGTTCGCTATTACTTAAACGGTATGCTGTTCGAAACCGAAGGTGAAGAACTGCGTACCGTGGCGACCGACGGTCACCGTCTGGCGGTCTGTTCCATGCCAATTGGTCAGTCTTTGCCAAGCCATTCGGTGATCGTGCCGCGTAAAGGTGTGATTGAACTGATGCGTATGCTCGACGGCGGCGACAATCCGCTGCGCGTGCAGATTGGCAGCAACAACATTCGCGCCCACGTTGGCGACTTTATCTTCACCTCCAAACTGGTGGATGGTCGCTTCCCGGATTATCGCCGCGTTCTGCCGAAGAACCCGGACAAACATCTGGAAGCAGGCTGCGATCTGCTCAAGCAGGCGTTTGCCCGTGCAGCGATCCTCTCCAACGAGAAATTCCGCGGCGTGCGTCTGTATGTCAGCGAAAATCAGCTGAAAATCACCGCCAATAACCCGGAACAGGAAGAAGCGGAAGAGATCCTCGACGTTACCTATAGCGGTGCGGAGATGGAAATTGGCTTCAACGTCAGCTATGTACTGGATGTTCTGAACGCGCTGAAATGCGAAAACGTGCGCATGATGCTGACCGATTCGGTTTCCAGTGTGCAGATTGAAGATGCCGCATCACAGTCGGCTGCCTATGTTGTCATGCCAATGAGACTGTAATGTCCCTCACCCGTTTGTTGATCCGCGATTTCCGCAACATTGAAACCGCGGATCTCGCTTTATCTCCCGGCTTTAACTTTCTGGTAGGTGCCAACGGCAGTGGCAAAACCAGCGTGCTGGAAGCCATCTATACGCTCGGCCACGGTCGGGCGTTTCGCAGTTTGCAGATTGGTCGTGTTATTCGCCACGAGCAGGAGGCGTTTATTCTCCATGGGCGTTTACAGGGCGAAGAGCGCGAGACGGCGATTGGCCTAACCAAAGATAAACAGGGCGACAGCAAAGTCCGCATCGACGGTACTGACGGGCATAAGGTCGCCGAGCTGGCGCACCTGATGCCGATGCAACTGATAACGCCAGAAGGGTTTACTTTACTCAACGGCGGCCCCAAATACAGAAGAGCTTTCCTCGACTGGGGATGCTTTCACAACGAACCCGGATTTTTCACCGCCTGGAGCAATCTCAAGCGATTACTCAAGCAGCGCAATGCGGCACTGCGCCAGGTGACTCGTTATGAACAGCTACGCCCGTGGGACAAAGAACTGATCCCGCTGGCAGAACAAATCAGTACCTGGCGCGCCGAGTACAGCGCCGGTATCGCCGCTGATATGGCCGATACCTGTAAGCAATTTCTCCCGGAGTTTACTCTGACTTTCTCTTTTCAGCGCGGCTGGGAGAAAGAGACAGAATATGCTGAGGTGCTGGAACGTAATTTTGAACGCGATCGCCAGCTAACCTACACCGCGCACGGCCCGCATAAAGCGGACTTACGCATTCGCGCCGACGGTGCGCCGGTGGAAGATACCTTATCGCGTGGGCAGCTTAAGCTGTTGATGTGCGCCTTACGTCTGGCGCAAGGAGAGTTCCTCACCCGTGAAAGCGGGCGGCGGTGTCTCTACCTGATAGATGATTTTGCCTCTGAGCTTGATGATGAGCGTCGCGGACTGCTTGCCAGCCGCTTAAAAGCGACGCAATCACAGGTCTTTGTCAGCGCGATCAGTGCTGAACACGTAATAGACATGTCGGACGAAAATTCGAAGAAGTTTACCGTGGAAAAGGGTAAAATAACGGATTAACCCAAGAATAAATGAGCGAGAAACGTTGATGTCGAATTCTTATGACTCCTCCAGTATCAAAGTCCTGAAAGGGCTGGATGCGGTGCGTAAGCGCCCGGGTATGTATATCGGCGACACGGATGACGGCACCGGTCTGCACCACATGGTATTCGAGGTGGTAGATAACGCTATCGACGAAGCGCTCGCGGGTCACTGTAAAGAAATTATCGTCACCATTCACGCCGATAACTCTGTCTCTGTACAGGATGACGGGCGCGGCATTCCGACCGGTATTCACCCGGAAGAGGGCGTATCGGCGGCGGAAGTGATCATGACCGTCCTGCACGCAGGCGGTAAATTTGACGATAACTCCTATAAAGTGTCCGGCGGTCTGCACGGCGTTGGTGTTTCGGTAGTAAACGCCCTGTCGCAAAAACTGGAGCTGGTTATCCAGCGCGAGGGTAAAATTCACCGTCAGATCTACGAACACGGTGTACCGCAGGCTCCGCTGGCGGTTACCGGCGAGACTGAAAAAACCGGCACCATGGTGCGTTTCTGGCCAAGCCTCGAAACCTTCACCAATGTGACCGAATTCGAATATGACATTCTGGCGAAACGCCTGCGTGAGTTGTCGTTCCTCAACTCTGGCGTTTCCATTCGTCTGCGCGACAAGCGCGACGGCAAAGAAGACCACTTCCACTATGAAGGCGGTATCAAGGCGTTCGTTGAATATCTGAACAAAAACAAAACGCCGATCCACCCGAATATCTTCTACTTCTCCACCGAAAAAGACGGTATCGGCGTTGAAGTTGCATTGCAGTGGAATGATGGCTTCCAGGAAAACATCTACTGCTTTACCAACAACATTCCGCAGCGTGATGGCGGTACTCACCTGGCAGGCTTCCGTGCGGCGATGACCCGTACTCTGAACGCCTACATGGATAAAGAAGGCTACAGCAAAAAAGCCAAAGTCAGCGCCACCGGTGACGATGCGCGTGAAGGCCTGATTGCCGTCGTTTCCGTAAAAGTGCCGGACCCGAAATTCTCCTCTCAGACCAAAGACAAACTGGTTTCTTCTGAGGTGAAATCGGCGGTTGAACAGCAGATGAACGAACTGCTGGCAGAATACCTGCTGGAAA
The DNA here is from genome assembly GCF_002965245.1 of Escherichia sp. MOD1-EC6021. Classification (NCBI taxonomy): domain Bacteria; kingdom Pseudomonadati; phylum Pseudomonadota; class Gammaproteobacteria; order Enterobacterales; family Enterobacteriaceae; genus Escherichia; species Escherichia sp. MOD1-EC6021. The sequence goes on from NZ_PTRU01000021.1 coordinate 21,163, forward strand.
ACCCAACCGACGCGAAAATCGTAGTCGGCAAAATTATCGATGCTGCTCGTGCCCGTGAAGCTGCGCGTCGCGCTCGTGAAATGACCCGTCGTAAAGGTGCGCTGGATTTAGCGGGCCTGCCGGGCAAACTGGCGGACTGTCAGGAACGCGACCCGGCGCTCTCTGAACTGTACCTTGTGGAAGGGGACTCCGCGGGCGGCTCTGCGAAGCAGGGGCGTAACCGCAAGAACCAGGCGATTCTGCCGCTGAAGGGTAAAATCCTCAACGTCGAGAAAGCGCGCTTCGATAAGATGCTCTCTTCCCAGGAAGTGGCGACGCTGATCACCGCGCTTGGTTGTGGTATCGGTCGTGACGAGTACAACCCGGACAAACTGCGTTACCACAGCATCATCATCATGACCGATGCGGACGTCGACGGCTCGCACATTCGTACGCTGCTGTTGACCTTCTTCTATCGTCAGATGCCGGAAATCGTTGAACGCGGTCACGTCTACATCGCTCAGCCGCCGCTGTACAAAGTGAAGAAAGGCAAGCAGGAACAGTACATTAAAGACGACGAAGCGATGGATCAGTACCAGATCTCTATTGCGCTGGATGGCGCAACGCTGCATACCAACGCCAGTGCACCGGCATTGGCTGGCGAAGCGTTAGAGAAACTGGTGTCTGAGTACAACGCGACGCAGAAAATGATCAACCGCATGGAGCGTCGTTATCCGAAAGCAATGCTGAAAGAGCTTATCTATCAGCCGACGCTGACGGAAGCCGACCTCTCTGATGAGCAGACCGTTACCCGTTGGGTGAACGCCCTGGTCAGCGAACTGAACGACAAAGAACAGCACGGCAGCCAGTGGAAGTTTGATGTCCACACCAATGCTGATCAAAACCTGTTTGAACCGATTGTTCGCGTGCGTACCCACGGTGTGGATACTGACTATCCGCTGGATCACGAGTTTATCACCGGTGGCGAATATCGTCGTATCTGCACGCTGGGTGAGAAACTGCGTGGCCTTCTGGAAGAAGATGCGTTTATCGAACGTGGCGAGCGTCGTCAGCCGGTAGCCAGCTTCGAGCAGGCGCTGGACTGGCTGGTGAAAGAGTCCCGTCGCGGCCTCTCCATCCAGCGTTATAAAGGTCTGGGCGAGATGAACCCGGAACAGCTGTGGGAAACCACCATGGACCCGGAAAGCCGTCGTATGCTGCGCGTTACCGTTAAAGATGCGATTGCTGCCGATCAGTTGTTCACCACGCTGATGGGCGACGCCGTTGAACCGCGTCGTGCGTTTATCGAAGAGAATGCCCTGAAAGCGGCGAATATCGATATTTAATGGCGTTAACAATGCGAGCGTGCATGATGCGCTACGCTTATCAGGCCTACGAGACTCCTGCAATATTTTGAATTTGCATGATTTTGTAGGCCGGATCAGACGTTAACGCCGCATTCGGCAAGAAGCTATAAGAAAAGGGCGGAGATCATCTCCGCCCTTTTTATTTCTGCAATCCGTAATTATCATTCCGCAGATCTATACTTTTTGAGTCAACACGTAACGCTTTACAGGTGATTATCATGGGGCTTTTTGATGATGTTGTCGGCGCCTTTCTGAAAGGCGATGCGGGGAAATATCAGGCTATTTTGAGTTGGGTTGAGGAACAGGGCGGCATTCAGATGCTGTTGGAAAAACTGCAAAGTGGCGGCTTAGGTGCCATTCTCTCAACCTGGTTGAGTAATCAACAGGGCAATCAGCCGGTGAGTGGCGAGCAACTGGAGTCGGCGCTCGGCACAAATGCGGTGTCCGATCTCGGGCAAAAACTGGGTGTAGATGCCAGTACGGCTTCCAGTTTACTGGCAGAACAATTGCCGAAGATTATTGATGCACTCTCACCGCAAGGTGAAGTGTCTTCGCAAGCCAATAACGATCTGCTTTCCGCAGGCATGGAACTGCTGAAAGGGAAACTCTTCCGCTAAGCAAAAGGGGAGCATGCAACGCGCGTTGCATCCCCCTTTTCCCTCGGGTGTTGTACTGATTTTTGAGCGGAATCGCGTTAGCATGGGTCAGGAACCAATCTACCTGGGGAACACATGGCTATCAAACTCATTGCTATCGATATGGATGGCACCCTTCTGCTGCCCGATCACACCATTTCACCCGCTGTTAAAAACGCGATTGCCGCAGCTCGCGCCCGTGGCGTGAATGTCGTGCTAACGACGGGTCGCCCTTATGCAGGTGTTCACAACTACCTGAAAGAGCTGCATATGGAACAGCCGGGCGATTACTGCATTACTTATAACGGCGCGCTGGTACAGAAGGCCGCCGATGGTAGCACCGTGGCGCAAACCGCTCTCAGCTATGACGACTACCGTTTCCTGGAAAAACTCTCTCGCGAAGTCGGTTCTCATTTCCACGCCCTGGACCGCACCACGCTGTACACCGCCAACCGTGATATCAGCTACTACACGGTGCATGAATCTTTCGTTGCCACTATTCCGCTGGTGTTCTGCGAAGCGGAGAAAATGGACCCCAATACTCAGTTCCTGAAAGTGATGATGATTGATGAACCCGCCATCCTCGACCAGGCCATTGCGCGTATTCCGCAGGAAGTGAAAGAAAAATACACTGTGCTGAAAAGTGCGCCGTACTTCCTCGAAATCCTCGATAAACGCGTTAACAAAGGTACGGGTGTGAAATCACTGGCCGACGTGTTAGGCATTAAGCCGGAAGAAGTCATGGCGATTGGCGATCAGGAAAACGACATCGCAATGATTGAATACGCAGGTGTTGGTGTGGCAATGGATAACGCTATTCCTTCGGTGAAAGAAGTGGCGAACTTTGTCACCAAATCCAACCTGGAAGATGGCGTGGCGTTTGCTATTGAGAAGTATGTGCTGAATTAATCAGTGGGCGGGCAAACTGCATAAATGCGTTTGCCCGCAGCGATTAACAATTTCTGGTCGTGCATAAAATCAGGAACTGGAGTGGTGACGTTACTATATCCAGCGTAAGAGTGACTGGTAGCAGCGCATTAGCGAGGCCGCGCGGAACGCCATCAGTTGCTTTGTACTTATAAAATCCCACCGTAAAGGGTTGATGGAAAACCATCACGTTTGAGTAATCCGCTTTTTTATTTTTCTGGTGGATAGAGCCTTTCAGGCCGTCAAGTGCCCAGGTACAACGCTGGGTATTACAAATAAAACCATATTGTGTCGCCAGTGCTTTATCTTCCTCATTATCCCAGTCGTAATAGAGCGTTATTGAACCAGAAAAATTAGTATCACTGCTGCTTAGAATAAATTTCGCGTTATCGGAAACGGTGATTCTTTCGCCATGAATTGCCGGATCGTTCAGCATTTTAACCACCTCGCCGCCGCCCGTGGTCAACAGATAGTCCAACGATTCACCAACAAAAACATAGCCTTTCGTACCGTTACTATCCTCTGCCAGCGATAACCCCTTAATCGAGTCTGACCGCCATTGCTCGGCATGTGGAGGACTTGCGGTATTGGAAACCAACCCCCAAGTGAGACAACCGGTCAACGCAAATGCCAAAGAACACAAACCGGCAGCCTTAAAAAAACCCTTAAAATTCAACTTCATGACTAATCCTTTAAACGAGTAGCTAAGCCGTTGAAAGCATACTCTTCTTTCCCTCCTGTTTTGCGCCTGATATCCCTTTTCAGATTTCTGCCCGACGCATGTCATTTTTTTATGCATTGTTCTTTTTGTGATCTAAATTGTAGTACAACAATATAACTTTGTACTACATTACGCATACAGCAAACGCGAACGTCATCACGCTGGTACTACAAAATTGCCGCGTTATGCATCGATCGGGGTAAAGTAGAGAAGTACATACAGAGCACAAGGACTCTCCATGACTCTCAATAAAACCGATCGCATCGTCATTACGCTGGGCAAACAGATCGTTCACGGCAAATACGTGCCAAGCTCGCCGCTTCCGGCCGAGGCGGAACTTTGTGAGGAGTTTGCAACCTCGCGCAACATCATCCGTGAGGTGTTTCGTTCGCTGATGGCGAAGCGGCTGATTGAAATGAAACGTTATCGCGGGGCGTTTGTGGCACCGCGTAACCAGTGGAATTACCTCGACACTGACGTACTGCAATGGGTGCTGGAAAACGACTACGACCCACGGCTTATCAGTGCAATGAGCGAAGTGCGAAATCTGGTGGAACCGGCGATTGCCCGTTGGGCGGCAGAGCGCGCGACTTCCAGCGATCTGGCGCAGATTGAATCAGCGCTGAACGAGATGATCGCCAACAATCAGGACCGCGAAGCGTTTAACGAAGCGGATATTCGCTATCACGAGGCGGTACTGCAATCAGTGCATAACCCGGTGTTACAGCAACTTAGCATTGCGATTAGTTCATTACAGCGGGCGGTTTTTGAACGAACCTGGATGGGCGATGAGGCCAACATGCCGCAAACGCTCCAGGAACATAAGGCGCTGTTTGATGCGATACGGCATCAGGACGGCGATGCGGCAGAGCAGGCGGCGCTTACCATGATCGCCAGCTCGACACGAAGGTTAAAGGAAATCACATGACAGCTCGCTACATCGCAATTGACTGGGGATCGACCAACCTGCGCGCCTGGCTTTATCAGGGCGACCACTGCCTGGACAGCAGGCAATCAGAAGCAGGCGTTACGCGTCTGAACGGAAAATCTCCGGCTGCGGTGTTAGCAGAAGTGACGACCGACTGGCGTGAAGAGAATACGCCAGTGGTGATGGCAGGAATGGTCGGCAGCAATGTCGGCTGGAAAGTTGCACCGTATTTATCTGTTCCTGCCCGTTTTTCATCTATTGGCGAACAATTAACGTCTGTTGGCGACAATATCTGGATTATTCCCGGATTATGCGTTTCTCATGATGATAACCACAATGTGATGCGCGGCGAAGAAACACAATTGATCGGCGCGCGTGCTTTGGCTCCTTCCTCTCTTTATGTCATGCCCGGTACGCATTGCAAATGGGTGCAGGCCGATAGCCAGCAAATCAACGATTTTCGCACCGTAATGACCGGTGAGTTACATCATTTACTGTTAAATCACTCATTGATTGGCGCAGGTTTACCACCGCAGGAAAACTCTGCCGATGCCTTCGCGGCTGGCCTTGAGCGCGGCCTTAATGCGCCCGCAATATTGCCGCAGCTTTTTGAAGTTCGTGCTTCGCATGTGCTGGGAACACTTCCCCGTGAACAGGTCAGCGAATTTCTCTCTGGATTGTTGATTGGCGCAGAGGTCGCCAGTATGCGCGACTACGTGGCCCATCAACACGTCATCACCCTTGTCGCCGGAACATCGCTGACTGCACGCTATCAGCAAGCCTTTCAGGCGATGGGTTGCGACGTGACGGCGGTGGCGGGCGACACGGCATTTCAGGCTGGTATAAGGAGCATCGCTCATGCAGTGGCAAACTAAACTCCCGCTGATCGCCATTTTGCGCGGCATTACGCCCGACGAGGCGCTGGCGCATGTTGGCGCGGTGATTGACGCTGGGTTCGACGCGGTAGAAATCCCGCTGAACTCTCCACTATGGGAACAAAGCATTCCCGCCATCGTTGATGCGTATGGCGATAAAGCGTTGATTGGCGCAGGTACGGTACTGAAACCTGAACAGGTCGATGCGCTCGCCAGGATGGGCTGCCAGCTCATCGTTACGCCCAATATCCATAGTGAAGTGATCCGCCGCGCGGTGGGGTATGGCATGACCGTTTGCCCCGGCTGCGCGACGGCGACTGAAGCCTTTACCGCGATCGACGCGGGCGCTCAGGCGCTGAAAATATTCCCGTCATCGGCTTTTGGGCCGCAATACATCAAAGCGTTAAAAGCGGTATTACCGCAGGACATCCCGGTCTTTGCCGTAGGCGGTGTGACGCCAGAAAACCTGGCGCAGTGGATAGACGCAGGTTGTGCAGGGGCGGGCTTAGGCAGCGATCTCTATCGCGCCGGGCAGTCCGTAGAACGCACCGCGCAGCAGGCAGCAGCATTTGTTAAGGCGTATCGAGAGGCAGTGCAATGAAAATCACCAACATTACTACGTATCGTTTACCTCCCCGCTGGATGTTCCTGAAAATTGAAACTGATGAAGGCGTGGTCGGTTGGGGCGAGCCCGTGATCGAAGGCCGCGCCCGCACGGTGGAAGCGGCAGTTCACGAGCTGGGTGACTATTTGATTGGTCAGGATCCATCGCGCATCAATGACTTATGGCAAGTGATGTATCGCGCCGGATTTTATCGTGGCGGTCCGATTCTGATGAGCGCCATCGCCGGGATCGACCAGGCGTTATGGGATATCAAAGGTAAAGTGCTGAATGCGCCGGTCTGGCAACTGATGGGCGGCCTGGTTCGCGACAAAATTAAAGCCTACAGTTGGGTCGGCGGCGATCGTCCGGCGGATGTTATCGACGGCATTAAAACGCTACGCGAAATCGGCTTCGATACCTTCAAACTGAACGGTTGTGAAGAACTGGGATTGATTGATAACTCCCGCGCGGTAGATGCGGCGGTCAACACCGTGGCACAAATTCGTGAAGCTTTTGGCAATCAGATTGAGTTTGGTCTTGATTTCCACGGTCGCGTCAGCGCGCCGATGGCGAAAGTGCTGATTAAAGAACTGGAACCGTATCGCCCTCTGTTTATTGAAGAACCGGTGCTGGCGGAACAAGCCGAATACTACCCGAAACTGGCGGCACAAACGCATATTCCACTGGCGGCGGGTGAGCGCATGTTCTCACGCTTCGATTTTAAACGCGTGCTGGAAGCTGGCGGTATTTCGATTCTGCAACCGGATCTCTCCCACGCAGGCGGTATTACCGAATGCTACAAAATTGCCGGAATGGCGGAAGCCTATGACGTGACCCTTGCGCCGCACTGTCCGCTCGGCCCGATTGCACTGGCGGCTTGCCTGCATATCGACTTTGTTTCCTATAACGCGGTACTTCAGGAACAAAGTATGGGCATTCATTACAACAAAGGCGCGGAGTTACTCGACTTTGTGAAAAATAAAGAAGACTTCAGCATGGTCGGCGGCTTCTTTAAACCATTAACGAAACCGGGCTTAGGCGTGGAAATCGACGAAGCCAAAGTCATTGAGTTCAGTAAAAATGCCCCGGACTGGCGTAATCCGCTCTGGCGTCATGAAGATAACAGCGTAGCAGAGTGGTAATTCCTGCCACGTAAGCCCCTCATCGGGCACTAAAACAGCAATACAAAAATATAACCCTCTGTACATTACAGGGCATGGTGAGCGGCTTCGCTATGCCCAAAATCTGGAGAAAGCTCGCTATGGATATTCCCGTTAATGCAGCAAAACCGGGGCGTCGGCGTTATCTGACGCTGGTGATGATCTTTATTACGGTGGTCATTTGTTATGTTGACCGCGCTAACCTGGCCGTGGCTTCCGCCCATATTCAGGAAGAGTTCGGCATTACCAAAGCGCAAATGGGCTATGTATTTTCGGCCTTCGCCTGGCTTTATACCTTATGTCAGATCCCCGGCGGTTGGTTTTTAGATCGCGTAGGTTCTCGCGTGACTTATTTTATTGCGATATTTGGCTGGTCAGTGGCGACGTTATTCCAGGGCTTTGCCACGGGCTTAATGTCATTAATTGGTCTGCGCGCGATAACCGGTATTTTCGAAGCGCCCGCGTTCCCGACCAATAACCGGATGGTGACCAGCTGGTTCCCGGAACATGAACGCGCTTCTGCCGTGGGTTTTTATACGTCTGGTCAGTTTGTCGGTCTGGCGTTTCTGACTCCGCTGCTGATCTGGATTCAGGAAATGTTGAGCTGGCACTGGGTGTTCATTGTCACCGGCGGTATCGGCATTATCTGGTCGCTGATTTGGTTTAAGGTTTATCAGCCGCCGCGCCTGACCAAAGGCATTAGCAAAGCTGAACTGGATTACATTCGTGACGGCGGCGGTCTGGTGGATGGCGATGCGCCAGTGAAAAAAGAGGCGCGTCAGCCGCTAACCGCCAAAGACTGGAAACTGGTGTTCCATCGTAAACTGATCGGCGTCTATCTTGGGCAATTTGCGGTGGCTTCTACACTGTGGTTCTTCTTAACCTGGTTCCCGAACTATTTAACCCAGGAAAAAGGAATCACAGCGCTGAAAGCGGGCTTTATGACCACGGTGCCATTCCTTGCGGCGTTTGTTGGCGTCCTGCTCTCAGGCTGGGTCGCGGATCTGCTGGTACGTAAGGGCTTTTCACTGGGCTTTGCGCGTAAAACGCCGATTATCTGCGGTTTGCTGATCTCCACCTGCATTATGGGTGCTAACTACACCAACGATCCGATGATGATTATGTGCCTGATGGCGCTGGCATTCTTCGGCAACGGTTTTGCTTCGATTACCTGGTCGTTAGTCTCTTCTCTGGCACCGATGCGGCTGATTGGTTTAACCGGCGGCGTGTTTAACTTCGCCGGTGGTCTGGGCGGCATCACCGTTCCGCTGGTGGTAGGGTACCTGGCGCAGGGTTACGGTTTCGCGCCTGCACTGGTTTATATCTCCGCCGTCGCGTTGATTGGCGCGCTCTCTTACATCCTGCTGGTGGGCGATGTGAAGCGCGTTGGATAATCTTTCAACTGTGGAATATGCGCCACACCACTGCGCATAATCCATTTTCTTAAAGCCGGTGCGGTCAGGCATCGGCTTTTTACTATTTTGCCGAAGAGTTTTAAACGCAGTTTGCGGGTGGCGCGCCAGTAGGCGGCGTTGCTCTTCTCCGGTTGCTTGAGTAACACCGAACGCAGAATCTCTGCGCTATCCAGCGCATAGCTAATCCCCTCCAGTGAGCTGGCGCTGATAAATCCCGCCGCTTCACCAATCAGAAAGGCATTGTCCTTACCGCAGACAAAATCCTGCCAGCGTGAGGGAAACAACACGGTACATTTCTCACTTTTCACCGCTTTGCCAAACTGGAACTGAAAGGCGCTCATTTTCTCTTTCAGCGTCGTGAAACGCGTCTGACCGTCTTTCATTGGATAGGCACCGCCAAAGATAAAATAACCGTCTTTGCTGATACTCCATGAGTAACAGTCAGTTATCGCATTATCAAAGATGCAGGAGTAGAACGGCACCGGATGTTTCTCTGCGAACCACTGCTGGATAGCGACATATTTACGAATTTGATGGTTCGGGTAGAGATGTCGCCGCACCATCGAGTTGGCACCATCGGCACCGACCAGATAGCGGGCGGTAATGTGTTGCTCCCAGCCGTCTGCGCGAAAAATGACATGCCATTTATCATCCTCATGCCAGATTTTCCGGCACAGGCTGTCGTGGTAAACCTCAACGCTGGCGGGGATCAGCGATTTCATCCATAAGTCGAAAGCATGGCGATTAATATTGATATAGCTTCGCTGGTAGTTACGTGTAAGCGATGCGGCTACGTCGACGGTTTTGACGCTGAAAATCTGCGGATTGGCGATCACATCGACAGGAAGCGTCAGTCCATCGCGAATAAAAGATCGCTGAGCGTCCGGTGCCAGCAGACCGCCGCAAGGCTTGTTGAAACCTTCAGTACCGCACTGGTGCTTTTTATCCAGCGCGATCACCTGCATTTTGCCTGCTAACTTTCGCGCCAACGCCGACCCTGCCGGGCCGAGGCCAATAATCGCCACGTCGAAATGTTCCATCTTTTCACTCACATTCATCACGATGGCAAAAGACTATTGTCTGAAAGTGAAGTCCTTGTGAAGTATGATGGCGGGAACCGTTTTGTATCAGGACCGCGCCATGAAACAGATAACCTTTGCTCCCCGTAATCACCTGCTCACCAATACCAATACCTGGACGCCCGACAGCCAGTGGCTGGTATTTGACGTGCGTCCTTCTGGGGCGTCGTTTACCGGCGAGACCATTGAGCGTGTGAATATTCATACCGGTGAGGTCGAGGTTATCTACCGTGCGTCACAGGGCGCACACGTCGGCGTGGTGACCGTTCATCCGAAGTCAGAGAAATATGTCTTTATTCACGGCCCTGAAAATCCAGATGAAACATGGCATTACGACTTCCATCATCGACGCGGCGTGATTGCTGAAAGCGGCAAGGTGAGCAATCTCGATGCAATGGATATTACCGCGCCGTATACGCCAGGAGCGCTGCGTGGCGGCAGCCATGTACATGTCTTTAGCCCGAACGGTGAAATGGTGAGCTTTACCTATAACGACCATGTAATGCATGAACGCGATCCGGCGCTGGATTTGCGAAATGTCGGTGTTGCTGCACCGTTTGGCCCGGTCAACGTACAAAAGCAGCATCCGCGTGAATACAGCGGTAGCCACTGGTGCGTACTGGTGAGTAAAACAACGCCCACGCCGCAGCCTGGCAGTAATGAAATCAATCGTGCTTATGAAGAAGGATGGGTAGGAAATCACGCGCTGGCGTTTATTGGCGACACACTTTCGCCAAAGGGCGAGAAAGTGCCGGAGCTGTTTATCGTTGAGTTACCGCAAGATGAAGCTGGCTGGAAAGCGGCAGGTGATGCGCCGTTAAGTGGAACGGAAACAACCCTGCCCGCGCCACCGCGTGGCGTCGTGCAGCGACGTTTAACTTTTACCCATCATCGGGCTTATCCGGGATTAGTCAACGTTCCGCGCCACTGGGGGCGCTGTAATCCGCAGGGGACGCAAATCGCGTTTTTAATGCGTGATGATAACGGCATTGTGCAACTGTGGCTTATCTCACCACAGGGCGGCGAGCCGCGACAGTTAACTCATAACAAAACGGATATTCAGTCTGCATTTAACTGGCACCCTTCCGGGGAATGGCTGGGCTTTGTGCTGGATAATCGAATTGCTTGCGTCCATGCGCAAAGCGGCGAGGTTGAGTATTTAACCGAAAACCACGCCAATCTCCCTTCTGCGGACGCCGTGGTCTTCTCGCCGGATGGTCAATGGCTGGCGTGGATGGAAGGTGGCCAGCTGTGGATCACCGAAACTGATCGCTAAATCAGTTATCAGGCATTCTGGCCGGTGGAATAACCGCATTGGTGGCTTGCGCGTTGGCTTCGCTTTTTTCAACGCGTGAGCGCACCGAGCTGTCTTTGCGGAACACATCCCACGGCAGTAAAAGCGTGTCCATCACAGCGGTAAACGGCATATCGAGAATCGCCAGCGACTTAGTGCCCCAGTTGGTTTCATCGTCGCCAATCATGGTGGCGCTGGCGCGGGTGCCGGGATACGTTCCTTCTTTTCCCCCGGTATGGGACATCACGCTGGAGCATCCTCCGAGTAATGCCATTCCGCTGCATATCATGAACGCTAACAACACATTTCTTATCATAATAAATTCATCTGTTGATCGTGGGTGTTGGCCTGATGAGTTATAGCGATCCCTTGCTGAAAATAACATCATCATTACGTCGCACTGTGGCGGCTATCGCACTTTAACGTTTCGTGCTGCCCCCTCAGTCTATGCAATAGACCATAAACTGCAAAAAAAAGTCCGCTGATAAGGCTTGAAAAGTTCATTTCCAGACCCATTTTTACATCGTAGCCGATGAGGACGCGCCTGATGGGTGTTCTGGCTACCTGACCTGTCCATTGTGGAAGGTCTTACATTCTCGCTGATTTCAGGAGCTATTGATTATGCGTAACTTTGATTTATCCCCGCTTTACCGTTCTGCTATTGGATTTGACCGTTTGTTTAACCACTTAGAAAACAACCAGAGCCAGAGTAATGGCGGCTACCCTCCGTATAACGTTGAACTGGTAGACGAAAACCATTACCGCATTGCTATCGCTGTGGCTGGTTTTGCTGAGAGCGAACTGGAGATTACCGCCCAGGATAATCTGTTGGTGGTGAAAGGTGCTCATGCCGACGAACAAAAAGAGCGCACCTATCTGTACCAGGGCATCGCTGAACGCAACTTTGAACGTAAATTCCAGTTAGCTGAGAACATTCATGTTCGTGGTGCTAACCTGGTGAATGGTCTGCTGTATATCGATCTCGAACGCGTGATTCCGGAAGCGAAAAAACCGCGCCGTATCGAAATCAACTAATTCCCTAAGGCCGCCTGGCGCGGCCTGATATCTCCATGCTCGCCGTCAGGGAGCATATGCGAATCTTCGGATTTGCAGGTACTTACTCGCTTCTTAGAAGGAGAAATGACTATGCGTAACTTCGATTTATCCCCACTGATGCGTCAATGGATCGGTTTTGACAAACTGGCCAACGCACTGCAAAACGCCGGTGAAAGCCAGAGCTTCCCGCCGTACAACATTGAGAAAAGCGACGATAACCACTACCGCATTACCCTTGCGCTGGCAGGTTTTCGTCAGGAAGATTTAGATATTCAACTGGAAGGTACGCGCCTGAGCGTAAAAGGCACGCCGGAGCAGCCAAAAGAAGAGAAAAAATGGCTGCATCAAGGGCTTATGAATCAGCCATTTAGCCTGAGCTTTACGCTGGCTGAAAATATGGAAGTCTCTGGTGCAACCTTCGTAAACGGTTTACTGCATATTGATTTAATTCGTAATGAGCCTGAACCCATCGCAGCGCAGCGTATCGCTATCAGCGAACGTCCCGCGTTAAATAGCTAACTAGCTATTCTCTTTGCCCCACCATTCTGGTGGGGCTTTTTTTGTCTTTCTTACTCAACAAAGCGTTAAATTTCGCCTGTTTAAGATATTTCGGCACGTTCTTTCCCGTGATAATGTGCGCTATAAGGCAAATCTGCTTCACCGATTCAGCCATAATCCGTAGCAATTAAAATGTTATCTCAAGAGAAATGGACGATGAGTGATATAGCATTAACGGTCAGTATTCTGGCTTTGGTGGCAGTCGTCGGTTTGTTTATCGGCAACGTCAAATTTCGCGGCATAGGATTAGGTATTGGCGGCGTGCTGTTTGGTGGGATCATCGTCGGCCATTTTGTTTCTCAGGCGGGGATGACATTAAGTAGCGATATGCTGCATGTTATTCAGGAATTTGGCCTGATCCTGTTCGTTTATACCATCGGGATTCAGGTGGGGCCGGGCTTCTTTGCTTCATTGCGCGTCTCCGGATTACGCCTCAACTTGTTTGCTGTTCTGATTGTCATCATCGGTGGTCTGGTTACCGCCATCCTGCATAAGCTGTTTGATATTCCACTGCCGGTCGTGCTGGGGATTTTCTCCGGTGCGGTGACCAATACGCCAGCGCTGGGGGCGGGGCAGCAGATCTTGCGCGACCTGGGTACACCAATGGAAATGGTCGATCAGATGGGGATGAGCTACGCGATGGCGTATCCATTCGGCATTTGCGGGATCTTGTTCACCATGTGGATGTTGCGGGTTATTTTCCGCGTCAATGTCGAGACAGAAGCCCAGCAGCACGAGTCTTCACGCACCAATGGCGGCGCGCTGATCAGGACTATCAATATTCGCGTTGAGAACCCTAACCTGCATGATTTAGCCATTAAAGATGTACCGATTCTCAACGGGGACAAAATTATCTGTTCGCGTCTGAAACGAGAAGAAACCCTAAAAGTACCTTCGCCAGATACTATTATCCAACTGGGCGATTTGCTGCATCTGGTGGGGCAGCCAGCGGATTTACATAATGCGCAACTGGTGATTGGTCAGGAGGTCGATACCTCGCTGTCCACGAAAGGCACTGATTTACGCGTCGAGCGTGTGGTGGTCACCAATGAAAACGTGCTTGGTAAGCGTATTCGCGATCTGCACTTTAAAGAACGCTATGACGTTGTTATCTCGCGCCTGAACCGTGCCGGGGTCGAACTGGTCGCCAGTGGCGATATCAGCCTGCAGTTCGGCGATATCCTCAACCTGGTGGGGCGTCCGTCCGCAATTGATGCCGTTGCCAATGTGCTGGGGAATGCGCAGCAAAAACTGCAACAGGTTCAGATGCTGCCGGTGTTTATTGGTATCGGGCTTGGCGTATTGTTAGGTTCTATTCCCGTCTTTGTGCCGGGATTCCCGGCGGCGTTGAAACTGGGACTGGCGGGCGGTCCGCTGATTATGGCGTTGATCCTCGGGCGTATCGGCAGTATCGGTAAGCTGTACTGGTTTATGCCGCCAAGCGCCAACCTCGCGCTGCGGGAGCTGGGGATCGTACTGTTCCTCTCGGTAGTGGGGCTGAAATCCGGTGGGGATTTTGTCAATACACTGATCAATGGCGAAGGGCTAAGCTGGATTGGTTATGGTGCTCTCATCACCGCCGTTCCGCTGATTACTGTTGGTATTCTGGCGCGGATGTTAGCCAAAATGAATTACCTGACCATGTGCGGGATGCTGGCTGGCTCCATGACCGATCCTCCGGCGCTGGCATTTGCTAATAATCTTCATCCAACCAGCGGTGCGGCGGCACTCTCTTATGCCACTGTCTATCCGTTGGTGATGTTCCTGCGCATTATCACCCCACAATTACTGGCGGTGCTCTTTTGGAGTATCGGTTAACTCTTTTCCGGGTGGAGTCGCCGTAAATGGTACTCCACCTGGTATTCACTGGCATTTCTGAACATCACTGAATAATTCAAAAACTCACCGCTCTCACTATATGACAACGAGGTGATCCGCAGCAGTGGTGTGTGTTCCGCTACCTTCATTTGCCGCGCCAGCAGTCTATCGGCGAGAACCGGCGTCAGGCTTTCATAATTACCGCCAATAAGAATCCCGCACTCTTGTTCAATATATTCAAACTTCGACCCTTCCAGATGTTGCAGCGAAAGGTTGCGGAACAGTTTTACCGGCATATAGCTATCTTCCAGCATCAGCGGTTTCCCTTCCACAAAACGAACGCGACGGGAGAAGTAGATCTGCTCGTTGATTTGAATCCGTAATTGGCTGGCAATGGCCGGAGGCGCAGGCATGATTTCAAATATTAGCACCTGGCTGGTGACCGTTTTCCCCTGGCGTTTTAACACCTCCACCAGCCCGGTCAGGCTGGCAGTTTGATGCAGTACATCTTTGCGCACCAGATAAGTACCGCTGCCGTGGCGGCGGACCACCAACCCCCACGCCACCAGCAGGTCAATGGCTTTACGGATGGTCATCCGTGATACCGCAAATTCTTCCGCCAGCTTTTTTTCACCAGGAAGAAGACTGTTTAGCGTGAAATCCGCGGAGTTAAGTCGAATTCTTAACCGCTCCGCAATGCTTTTGTAGATCATCTCTAGATCTCTTTTTTGCCTGCAAGCCCGGGTAAAGCGCCCACAAATTTCGATTAATCCGTTGAAAAAGCATCTTTTTTTTAGTGATGTGTTCGATGCTGTGTACCCGTGTTCACAGATGTCTACTTTTTCGCGAAAACGTAGATCTCTACCGCTCAACGAAAAGCATGAAAGCGATCACGAATCCCACTGGGTCGTCATGTTCTGCCGATAGCATCTTCCTATCCTCGCTCCAGGCCTGCCGCATAACCAATCAGGCTTCCTACTTACAGAATTGAGAAAAGAGGATGTGGAAATGCTCAGTCAAATTCAACGCTTTGGCGGCGCGATGTTCACGCCAGTGCTGCTGTTTCCCTTCGCCGGGATTGTGGTGGGTCTTGCCATCTTGCTGCAAAACCCGATGTTTGTCGGGGAATCACTGACCGATCCGAACAGTTTATTCGCGCAAATCGTACACATCATTGAAGAGGGCGGTTGGACGGTATTCCGTAATATGCCGCTGATTTTTGCTGTCGGTTTACCCATTGGCCTTGCTAAGCAAGCGCAGGGGCGTGCTTGTCTGGCGGTGATGGTGAGTTTCCTGACCTGGAACTATTTCATCAATGCGATGGGAATGACCTGGGGAAGCTACTTCGGCGTCGATTTCTCTCAGGACGCAGTGGCAGGTAGCGGGCTGACCATGATGGCCGGAATTAAAACCCTCGATACCAGCATTATCGGCGCGATTATCATTTCTGGCATTGTGACGGCGCTGCATAACCGTCTGTTCGATAAAAAACTGCCGGTTTTTCTCGGCATTTTTCAGGGGACATCTTATGTGGTGATTATCGCCTTCCTGGTGATGATCCCATGCGCGTGGCTGACATTGCTCGGCTGGCCAAAAGTACAAATGGGGATTGAATCTCTGCAAGCGTTCCTGCGTTCGGCGGGTGCGCTTGGGGTTTGGGTTTACACCTTCCTCGAACGTATTCTGATCCCAACCGGTTTACACCACTTCATCTACGGACCGTTTATCTTTGGTCCGGCAGCTGTTGAAGGCGGCATTCAGATGTACTGGGCGCAGCATCTGCAAGAGTTCAGTTTGAGCGCCGAGCCGCTGAAATCGTTGTTCCCGGAAGGCGGTTTTGCCCTGCACGGTAACTCAAAAATCTTTGGTGCCGTGGGCATTTCTTTAGCGATGTACTTCACTGCTGCACCGGAAAATCGGGTAAAAGTGGCGGGCTTGCTGATCCCTGCAACCTTAACCGCCATGCTGGTGGGAATTACCGAACCGCTGGAATTTACCTTCCTGTTCATTTCACCGTTGCTGTTTGCGGTACACGCCGTGCTGGCGGCCTCAATGTCGACTGTGATGTATCTCTTTGGTGTGGTGGGCAACATGGGCGGTGGTCTGATAGACCAGGTTTTACCGCAAAACTGGATCCCGATGTTCAGCAAACATGCGGATATGATGCTGACCCAAATCGCCATTGGGTTGTGCTTTACCCTCTTGTACTTCGTTGTCTTCCGCACCCTGATTCTGCAATTCAACATGTGCACACCGGGGCGTGAAGATGCGGAGGTGAAGCTCTACTCGAAAGCCGAATACAAAGCCTCACGAGGCCAAACTACCGCTGCAGAGCCCAAAAAAGAGCTGGAGCAGGCTGCCGGCATCCTGCAAGCCCTGGGCGGGGTGGGCAATATCTCCAGTATTAACAATTGCGCGACGCGTCTACGTATTGCACTGCATGACATGTCACAAACGCTGGATGACGAAGTCTTTAAAAAGCTGGGAGCGCATGGCGTCTTCCGTAGTGGTGATGCCATTCAGGTGATCATTGGTTTGCATGTTTCCCAGCTGCGTGAACAGCTCGATAGCTTAATTAATTCTCATCAATTAGCAGAAAAAGTTGCCATTACGGAGGCAGTATAATGACCAAATTCTCAGTGGTTGTCGCAGGCGGTGGAAGCACCTTTACGCCAGGCATCGTGTTGATGTTATTGGCGAATCAGGATCGTTTCCCGCTTCGCGCACTGAAATTTTATGATAACGATGGCGCACGGCAGGAAGTGATTGCCGAAGCCTGTAAAGTTATTCTGAAAGAGAAAGCGCCGGACATTGCGTTTAGCTACACCACCGATCCTGAAGTGGCGTTCAGCGACGTTGATTTTGTCATGGCGCACATTCGTGTCGGCAAATATCCGATGCGCGAACTGGATGAAAAAATACCGCTGCGCCACGGCGTTGTCGGTCAGGAAACTTGCGGACCCGGCGGAATAGCGTACGGCATGCGGTCTATCGGTGGCGTCCTGGAACTGGTGGATTATATGGAAAAATATTCACCAAATGCCTGGATGCTCAACTACTCCAACCCGGCAGCAATTGTGGCAGAAGCCACACGTCGTCTGCGCCCGAACGCGAAAATCCTCAACATCTGTGACATGCCAATCGGTATTGAAAGTCGGATGGCGCAAATTGTTGGGCTGCAAGATCGCAAACAGATGCGCGTGCGCTACTACGGTCTGAACCACTTTGGCTGGTGGACATCAATTGAAGATTTGCAAGGCAACGACCTGATGCCCCAGCTGCGGCAATATGTCTCTAAGCACGGTTATGTTCCACCGCAGCAAGATACACATACTGAAGCGAGCTGGAACGACACCTATGCAAAAGCGCGGGATGTACAGGCACTGGACCCGGATACATTGCCGAACACCTATCTGAAATATTATCTCTTCCCGGATTATGTCGTTCAGCATTCCAACCCTGAACATACCCGCGCGAATGAGGTGATGGAACATCGCGAGAAACAGGTTTTCGATGCTTGCCGCGCCATTACGGCGGCAGGAAATTCAGCGGCGGGCAAGCTGGAAATTGACGAACATGCGTCATACATCGTCGATCTGGCGGCGGCAATTGCCTTCAACACTCAGGAGCGGATGTTGCTGATTGTGCCTAACAACGGGGCAATTCATAACTTTGATGATGAAGCGATGGTCGAGATCCCGTGTCTGGTCGGGCACAACGGACCAGAACCACTGGTGGTCGGCGATATCCCGCAGTTTCAGAAAGGGTTAATGAGTCAGCAAGTGGCGGTGGAAAAACTGGTCGTGGACGCCTGGGAACAGCGTTCATATCAGCACCTGTGGCAGGCGATTACCCTGTCGAAAACGGTACCGAGCGCCTCGGTCGCCAAAGCTATTCTGGATGAGTTGCTGGAGGCCAACAAAGCGTACTGGCCAGAGTTACGTTAATTGTGTGGACTGGCATCCGTTGGGTGCTGGTCCGTATTCTTCAGCACCGCTGACGGCGCATAACCAAATTTATGTTTAAAGGCTTTGCTGAAATGAAAGGAGTCGAAGAAGTTGAGCGTATCAGCGACTTCGCCAACCGAGTTACCTTGTTGCTTTAATAGCGATAGCGCCAGATCCAGACGTGCATCGAGGTAATATTCTTTCGGCGTCTTGCCGGTATAGCGTAAAAACAGACGACGCAACCAGGCTTCGCTACAGGGGATCGTGGCAGCCATATCAGCTACGCTCCAGCGTTGTTGCAGACTGGCATGTAAAGTGGCAATTAGTTTTTCAATTTGCCGCCGTTGTGGATCTTTTTTACCGTCTGAGTACATAAGACAAATCCACTGATAAATAATTTTCGTCAGAAAAGCGACTGCCAGATTATTTTTTATTGCTTCTGGTGAAGTAATTAATTCAGCAACTTCGGTGAGTTCCTGATTATAAACTTCGCCATTATAAATAACGCTTTGCTGACCGACGGGAATATCCATCATACTGGTGGGGGTAAATTCCATCCAGTACTGTTCCCAGACTAAACCTTCACAGTGATAAGAGTGAATATCCATTGGCTTTAAAAATATAATACAGTTGCCATGCAGTGTTATTTGTTCACCATTCTTTAAAATAATTTTCCCACATCCTTGTACGGTATACACCGCAACCCATGAGTTGGCGATAAGCGGTTTCTTCTTGTCCCGCGGCCAGATCACCCGATAATGCTCGTCGGCGTAGGTATGCCAGAGCGAGATCAGAGAAATTCCGCTGGAGATCACATTTTCGTTAATCAATAAGGGAATATTGTACGGAGTTTCGTTTTTTACATCCGAACTTTGCAATTTTCCATTCATTTTAATATCCCTCCGGCGAATTATGCTCACAACCTGAACTTAACAGAAAACAATCCGTTCAGGGATACGACGTTTGTATTTTAAGAATCTGACTGCCTGACCCGACGCATTTTACCTCTCCCTATATTCATGCGTCCGGGACATAAACATAAATAAGGGCTATGAGATGAATTCGTTACAAATCTTGAGTTTTGTCGGTTTTACGCTGCTGGTGGCGGTCATCACCTGGTGGAAGGTCCGCAAAACAGATACCGGATCGCAACAAGGCTATTTTCTTGCCGGACGTTCACTAAAAGCGCCGGTTATTGCCGCTTCGTTAATGTTAACCAACCTTTCCACGGAACAACTGGTTGGACTTTCCGGGCAGGCCTACAAAAGCGGCATGTCGGTAATGGGCTGGGAAGTCACTTCTGCGGTGACGCTGATCTTCCTCGCGCTAATCTTTTTACCGCGCTATCTGAAGCGTGGCATTGCCACCATCCCCGATTTCCTGGAGGAACGTTATGATAAAACGACGCGTATTATCATCGACTTCTGCTTCCTCATTGCCACCGGTGTCTGCTTTCTGCCGATTGTTCTCTACTCCGGCGCGTTGGCGCTCAACAGCCTGTTTCACGTCGGGGAATCGTTACAAATTTCCCACGGCGCGGCTATCTGGTTACTGGTGATTTTGCTCGGTCTGGCGGGGATTCTGTATGCGGTGATTGGTGGGCTGCGCGCAATGGCAGTGGCGGACTCCATCAACGGTATTGGGCTGGTTATCGGCGGCTTGATGGTGCCGGTGTTTGGCCTGATCGCGATGGGCAAGGGCAGCTTTATGCAGGGCATTGAGCAACTCACCACCGTTCACGCCGAGAAATTAAACTCAGTCGGCGGTCCAACCGATCCCTTGCCAATTGGTGCGGCATTTACCGGTTTGATTCTGGTTAACACCTTTTACTGGTGTACAAATCAGGGCATCGTGCAACGCACGCTGGCGTCAAAAAGCCTGGCGGAAGGGCAAAAAGGGGCGCTGTTAACGGCGGTGCTGAAAATGCTCGACCCGCTGGTACTGGTGCTGCCAGGGTTGATTGCGTTTCATCTGTATCAGGATTTACCGAAAGCTGATATGGCTTATCCGACGCTGGTCAATAACGTTCTGCCAGTGCCACTGGTAGGTTTTTTCGGCGCGGTGTTATTTGGTGCGGTGATCAGTACTTTCAACGGCTTTCTGAATAGCGCCAGTACGTTATTCAGTATGGGCATTTACCGACGCATCATTAACCAAAATGCCGAGCCGCAGCAACTGGTTACCGTCGGGCGCAAATTTGGTTTCTTTATCGCCATTGTTTCGGTGCTGGTCGCGCCGTGGATCGCCAACGCGCCGCAGGGGCTGTATAGCTGGATGAAACAGCTCAACGGTATTTACAACGTGCCGCTGGTTACCATCATCATTATGGGCTTTTTCTTCCCGCGCATTCCGGCACTGGCGGCAAAAGTGGCGATGGGGATTGGCATTATCAGCTACATTACCATCAACTATCTGGTGAAGTTCGACTTCCATTTCCTCTATGTGCTGGCCTGTACGTTCTGCATCAACGTGGTAGTGATGCTGGTGATTGGTTTTATCAAACCACGCGCCACGCCGTTCACTTTCAAAGATGCGTTTGCGGTGGACATGAAGCCGTGGAAAAACGTCAAGATCGCGTCAATTGGCATCTTGTTCGCGATGATTGGCGTCTATGCCGGGCTGGCTGAATTCGGCGGCTACGGTACGCGCTGGTTGGCGATACTCAGTTATTTCATCGCTGCCGTAGTGATTGTCTACCTGATTTTTGACAGCTGGCGGCATCGTCACGACCCAGCCGTAACCTTTACTCCCGACGCGAAGGATAGCCTATGAAACGCCCCAATTTTCTGTTCATCATGACCGATACCCAGGCCACCAATATGGTCGGTTGCTATAGCGGTAAGCCGCTGAATACGCAAAATATTGATAGTCTGGCGGCGGAAAGTATTCGCTTTAATTCCGCCTATACCTGTTCACCGGTTTGTACACCAGCGCGCGCCGGGCTGTTTACCGGTATCTACGCTAACCAGTCCGGCCCGTGGACCAATAACGTCGCGCCGGGCAAAAACATCTCTACGATGGGGCGCTACTTTAAGGATGCGGGCTATCACACCTGTTACATTGGCAAATGGCATCTCGACGGTCATGACTATTTCGGCACTGGCGAGTGTCCGCCGGAGTGGGACGCTGATTACTGGTTCGATGGGGCGAACTACCTTAGCGAACTGACGGAAAAAGAGATCAGCCTGTGGCGCAATGGCCTAAACAGTGTTGAGGATTTACAGGCGAACCAGATCGACGAAACCTTCACCTGGGCGCACCGCATCAGCAATCGGGCGGTAGATTTTCTGCAACAGCCCGCGCGCGCCGAGGAACCCTTCCTGATGGTGGTTTCGTATGATGAGCCGCATCACCCGTTCACCTGTCCGGTGGAGTATTTAGAGAAATACGCTGATTTTTACTACGAACTTGGCGAGAAATCACAGGATGACCTGGCGAACAAACCGGAACATCACCGCTTATGGGCGCAGGCGATGCCATCGCCAGTCGGTGATGACGGGCTTTATCACCATCCGCTCTATTTTGCCTGCAATGACTTTGTTGATGACCAAATCGGACGGGTCATCAATGCCTTAACGCCAGAGCAACGTGAAAATACGTGGGTCATTTATACCTCCGATCACGGCGAAATGATGGGCGCACATAAGCTGATCAGTAAAGGAGCGGCGATGTATGACGACATCACCCGTATTCCGCTGATCATCCGTTCGCCGCAAGGGGAGCGGCGGCAGGTCGATACGCCAGTCAGTCATATCGATTTACTGCCGACAATGATGGCGCTGGCAGATATTGAAAAACCAGACATTCTGCCAGGGGAAAATATCCTTGCTGTGAAAGAGCCGCGTGGCGTGATGGTGGAATTTAACCGTTATGAGATTGAGCATGACAGCTTTGGCGGTTTTATTCCGGTGCGTTGCTGGGTGACGGATGATTTTAAACTGGTGCTAAACCTCTTCACCAGTGATGAACTTTACGATCGCCGTAACGACCCAAATGAAATGCATAACCTGATCGATGATATCCGTTTTGCCGACGTTCGCAGCAAAATGCATGACGCCTTGCTGGATTACATGGACAAAATTCGCGATCCGTTCCGCAGTTACCAATGGAGTCTGCGTCCGTGGCGTAAAGATGCGCAACCGCGCTGGATGGGGGCGTTCCGTCCACGCCCACAGGATGGCTATTCGCCGGTAGTACGCGACTATGACACCGGCCTGCCAACACAAGGGGTGAAGGTGGAAGAGAAAAAACAGAAGTTTTGACGATAATGCCCGCTGATGATCACCCGGCGGGCATTATTCAGGCTGCTTAAACCAGCGAACCGCCGGTCAGGAAGGAAAAGATAAGGAATATCAGCAAAATGCTGCACACGATGCCGATACCAAAAAGCAAGGTATGGAAAGCCAGCGTCCCGCCGCCAAAAACCAGAGCGCCGCGAATGCCCCAGCGATTTTCCTTACGCATACCGCCAATAAATGCGCAAAGTAGCGCGGCAATGGCCAGTGCGATTCCACCTTGATCGAGGATTTTATCGACATCTACATCCTCTTTTTTCTCCACGGTGGTAATTTTTTCGCCTTTTATTCCGGCGAGAAGACCTCTTTTAATTTCAGCCGTTTTGTCCGCCACGATGCTTTCAAGCGTTGGCGGTGGTGCGGAAAAAGGGCCGAATGAAAAGTGGATAATCCCCATCATTAAAGCGATGGCACCGAACAGCATGCCCAATGAACTGATTTTATTTTGCGCTATGATACCCATCTGACCTCCTTGTAGCGGATGGCAAAAGCATATCAGGAAACGGGCGGACGAAATTCTTAAAAAAACCGCTAAAGGTAGAGCGTTAGTGAAATTGCAAAGGAGCAACAATGAAAATTTCCCGCCTCGGAGAAGCACCTGATTACCGCTTCTCGCTGGCTAATGAGCGTACTTTTTTGGCGTGGATCCGTACTGCACTAGGATTTCTGGCGGCGGGGGTTGGACTTGATCAACTTGCGCCAGATTTCGCCACGCCCGTTATTCGTGAACTGCTGGCGTTGCTGTTGTGTCTGTTTTCTGGCGGGTTAGCGATGTATGGCTACTTGCGCTGGTTACGCAATGAAAAAGCGATGCGTCTGAAAGAGGACCTGCCCTATACCAACAGCTTATTAATCATCAGCGTAATATTGATGGTCGTGGCGGTGATCGTTATGGGACTGGTGTTGTATGCCGGATAGCCGCAAAGCCAGACGCATTGCCGACCCAGGGCTGCAGCCGGAGCGTACATCACTGGCGTGGTTTCGTACCATGCTGGGCTACGGCGCGTTGATGGCGTTGGCTATCAAACACAACTGGCACCAGGCGGGCATGTTATTCTGGATTTCGATTGGCATCCTCGCCATCGTAGCGCTGATCCTCTGGCACTACACCCGTAATCGCAATTTAATGGATGTCACGAATAGCGATTTTTCCCAATTTCACGTAGTCCGTGACAAATTTTTGATCTCCCTCGCGGTGTTATCTCTCGCAATACTGTTTGCTGTAACGCATATACATCAACTTATCGTATTTATTGAGAGAGTCGCATGACAGGAAGTCAGGTCATTGATGCTGAAGAGGACAGGCATAAACTGGTTGTAGAGTATAAGGATGCTCTGCAACCTGCCGATTTTTATTACAATTTCAAACAGCGGGGCATCCGCTCCGTACAGCTTATTCCCCATCTTGAATTTGATGACCGGGGCGATCTGACGGCCGCTTCGGTGACAGCAGAGCTGTGGGGGAAATTTTTAATTGCCCTGTTCGAGTGTTGGGTACGGGCAGATATCAGTCGTATCTCGATTGAGCTTTTTGACGCCACCCTACAAAAATGGTGTGGCAGCGAAAACCCGCAACCGGGCCGTGGCTGCCAGGCGTGCGACTGGCATCGGCTGTGCCCGCACGCTCGGGAGGAGACGCCAGACAACGTGCTTTGTGCGGGCTATCAGGCGTTTTATTCTTACTCCGCGCCGCATATGCGGGTGATGCGTGATCTGATAAAGCAGCATCGTTCTCCCATGGAGCTGATGACGATGCTGCGGTGACGTGAGCTTAAACGGGCTGCCCCTGATGCGACATCCGCGTCGCCAGCGGTAGCCAGCACAGCACGATCAACAATCCCATTAAGGTCATCAACAACCCCAGGCTGCCCTGACCGGTTTGCGGCAACATCGCAGAGAGCGACGCAAGCACGCCGGAACCAATGTTTTGCAGACCGCCGACCAGCGCGCCAGCCGTGCCCGCCAGGAAGGGGAACGGTTCCATTGCGCCGCTGGTCGCCAGCGGAAACAGCATCCCGGCACCGAAAAAGAACAGCGCGGCAGGAACAAGCAATGTCCAGACATTCATCACGCCAAACCAGTCGGGGATCCACATCAGCAAGCCAGCCAGCAGGCAGCAGATAACCGACTGCCACATCAACGTCGGGAATCGTTTATTAGGGCGCCCGGCAAACCATGCTCCAAAAAATGCCGCCGGAATCGGCAGAATAAACAAAATACTGACCGTCATACTGCTCAGCCCTAATACCGCACCCATCAGCACGCCGGAGCAGGCTTCAAAGGCGGCAATCCCGGCCAGACCGCCAATCAGCATCAGCAAATAACAGTTAAAACCGCTGTTACCGAAAAGTGTTTTATAACTGGTAAGCAGGCGCGTGCGCGGTGCATCTACCGGACGCGTTTCCGGCATCCAGCGCGCCATACTGAAGGTCACACCGGCACAAAGTACCAACAGGAAGAGATAACAGGCGCGCCAGTTCCACATCGTATCCAGCAGACCGCCGATTAACGGTGCGAGCAACGGACTGACGAGAATTCCCATGTTTAACAGGCTGTTAGCGTGACGCAACTGTGTCCGTTCATATAAATCACGCGGCAATGTACGCGCCATCACGCCGCCTACGCCGGTGCCCATCCCCTGCATCGCGCTGGCGGCAATCAACACCGTCAAACTGGAGGTCGTGACCGCGACCAGCGTTGCCAGCATAAAAATGGACAT
This sequence comes from Escherichia sp. MOD1-EC6021, assembly GCF_002965245.1. Classification (NCBI taxonomy): domain Bacteria; kingdom Pseudomonadati; phylum Pseudomonadota; class Gammaproteobacteria; order Enterobacterales; family Enterobacteriaceae; genus Escherichia; species Escherichia sp. MOD1-EC6021. Next base: position 46,540 of record NZ_PTRU01000021.1, read on the forward strand.
TCCGACGAGGATCACCGGTCGGCGACCCACACGGTCGGATATCGGGCCATAAAACAGTTGCGAGACACCGTAAGTCAGCAGATAAGCGCCCATTACGCTTTGCACCGCCCCTTCACGAACGTTGAGATCGCGCGCCATATCGGCAATAGCTGGAATATAAATGGTTTGCGCCATCTGACCGACGGCCACGAGTAATACCAACATCAATAACAAATTGACGTTTCTATGCCTTTTCATTATCACGGATGCTTTTATAAAAATAATTAGAATAAGTCACTACGCATTCCCATAAATGCGGGAGAGGAATCTATCACATTGATGAATGTTAGCCAGATATACGCCAGGAATGGGGAATTGTTTAGCGGCAGAATATGTAAACAAAAGCGGCAATAAATGTTGCCGGGAGGGATGGTAGGTCGGATAAGATGCGTCAGCATCGCATCCGACACCAACCCACACGCTAAATATAAAAGGGGAGCGGTTACCCGCTCCCCTTTGGTGCGACTTGAATCTGAATTACTTCAGGTATTTCAGAACAGCATCAAGCAGTTGCAGTGCTGCAACAATGAGTTTGAGGATAAGAATGGCGATATCCACCAGGCTCATACGCGTCTCCTGTGGTTCAGGAGCACTGCCAGCTGACGTACCTTTCCGCTGCCTGTTGCCAGCTGTTGTGCACGCGGTATCTCAAGGAGAAACGTTGTGCTGTTGACATAACACAGTGTGCTCTCGCGGGGTTAAGGCGCTGACGGCACCACCCGTTTCAGCCAGGACTTAGTGCGCCGGGTAACGATGCGGCCCCCGCATAACACATTGCGTACAGTGATATTATAGAAGTGTACTGTATAAATAAACAGTAATTTTTAGACAAAACGCAAACTGTGATCGATACTCAACTATGCACTAAATACGTCAAAATTCGTGCCGAAATTGCGCGTTCTGCGCGGAACACGTATACTTTCAGTGTTGACATAATACAGTGTGCTTTGCGGTTACCAGCCGCGGGCGGCTGACGAAACCTCGCTCCGGCGGGGTTTTTTATTGCCTGCTTTTCAGTTCAAAACGTGATCAATCCCTCAATTTTCCCTTGATGAAAAATTTTCCATTGTCTCCCCTGTAAACCTGTGCTTGTATAAATATTGTTAAACACAAAACCAACAAGGTCCCCAATGACTACTTCCATGCTCAACGCAAAACTACTACCAACTGCGCCATCCGCCGCAGTGGTCGTCGTGCGTGTGGTGGTGGTCGTCGGCAATGCGCCGTAGGGACTGGAACAACACACGATTCCAAAACCCCGCCGGCGCAAACCGGGCGGGGTTTTTCGTTTAAGCACCTCCCGGAAAGTCGGCCCAGAAGAAAAGGACTGGAGCATGGCAAGTTCGGGCACATCATCGACGCGTAAGCGCTTTACCGGCGCAGAATTTATCGTTCATTTCCTGGAACAGCAGGGCATTAAGATTGTGACGGGCATTCCGGGCGGTTCTATCCTGCCTGTTTACGACGCCTTAAGCCAAAGCACGCAAATCCGCCATATTCTGGCTCGCCATGAACAGGGCGCGGGGTTTATCGCTCAGGGAATGGCGCGCACTGACGGCAAACCGGCGGTCTGTATGGCCTGTAGCGGACCGGGTGCGACTAACCTGGTGACCGCCATTGCCGATGCGCGACTGGACTCCATCCCGCTGATTTGCATCACCGGCCAGGTTCCTGCCTCAATGATCGGCACTGATGCCTTCCAGGAAGTGGACACCTACGGCATCTCTATCCCCATCACCAAACACAACTATCTGGTCAGACATATCGAAGAACTCCCGCAGGTCATGAGCGATGCCTTCCGTATTGCGCAATCAGGCCGCCCTGGCCCGGTGTGGATAGACATTCCTAAGGATGTGCAAACGGCAGTTTTTGAGATTGAAGAACAGCCCGGTATGACAGAAAAAGCTGCCGCGCCTGCGTTTAGTGAAGAGAGTATTCGTGACGCAGCTGCAATGATTAACGCCGCCAAACGCCCGGTGCTTTATCTGGGCGGTGGTGTGATCAATGCGCCTGCGCGAGTGCGTGAACTGGCGGAGAAAGCACAGCTGCCTACCACCATGACCTTAATGGCACTGGGCATGTTGCCAAAAGCGCATCCGTTGTCGCTGGGTATGTTGGGGATGCACGGTGTGCGCAGCACCAACTACATTTTGCAGGAGGCGGATTTGTTGATTGTGCTCGGTGCGCGTTTTGATGACCGGGCGATTGGCAAAACCGAGCAGTTCTGTCCGAATGCCAAGATTATTCATGTCGATATCGACCGCGCAGAGCTGGGTAAAATCAAGCAGCCGCACGTAGCGATTCAGGCGGATGTTGATGACGTGCTGGTGCAGCTGATCCCACAGGTGGACGCGCAACCGCGTGCAGAGTGGCACCAGTTGGTAGCCGATTTGCAGCGCGAATTCCCGTGTCCAATCCCGAAAGCGTGTGATCCGTTAAGCCATTACGGCCTGATCAACGCCGTTGCCGCCTGTGTCGATGACAACGCGATTATCACCACCGACGTGGGTCAGCATCAGATGTGGACCGCGCAGGCTTATCCGCTCAATCGCCCACGCCAGTGGCTGACCTCCGGCGGGCTGGGCACGATGGGCTTTGGCCTGCCTGCGGCCATTGGCGCGGCGCTGGCGAACCCGGATCGCAAAGTGTTGTGTTTCTCCGGCGACGGCAGCCTGATGATGAATATTCAGGAGATGGCGACCGCCAGTGAAAACCAGCTGGATGTGAAAATCATTCTGATGAACAACGAAGCGCTGGGGCTGGTACATCAGCAACAGAGTCTGTTCTACAAGCAGGGCGTTTTTGCCGCCACCTATCCGGGCAAAATCAACTTTATGCAGATTGCCGCCGGATTTGGCCTCGAAACCTGTGATTTAAATAACGAAGCCGACCCGCAGGCCGCGTTGCAGGAAATTATTAATCGTCCTGGGCCAGCGCTGATCCATGTGCGCATTGATGCCGAAGAAAAAGTGTACCCGATGGTGCCGCCAGGTGCGGCGAATACTGAAATGGTGGGGGAATAAGCCATGCAAAACACAACTCATGACAACGTGATTCTGGAACTCACCGTTCGTAACCATCCGGGCGTAATGACCCACGTTTGTGGTCTTTTTGCCCGTCGCGCTTTTAACGTTGAAGGCATTCTCTGCCTGCCAATTCAGGACAGCGACAAAAGCCACATCTGGCTACTGGTCAATGACGACCAGCGTCTGGAGCAGATGATCAGTCAAATCGATAAGCTGGAAGACGTAGTGAAAGTGCAGCGTAACCAGTCCGATCCGACGATGTTCAACAAGATTGCGGTGTTTTTTCAGTAAGGCGCGACATTAAATCGCTCAGGGTGATTACTGATGAGCGATTTTTGATAGTTCCCTTCAGACATATCGGGTGAAATTGTGCCAGAAACCATCTCAGGCACAATTTATTGGCCCTGACGTTAATTAGAGTCCAGCACTGGTCATTCGCGGGTTGACGGTTAGGGCTAAAATTTCCAGCGATGGCGCTAAATTCTGATTGCTGTCTATACCAGTGATCATGACTAGCATTCTATAAATTAATTGCTCATCGTGAGGTATATTATGGCAAGCCCTATAAACAATGGAACAACGATATCAAATTCCTGCTCTCACTCTATTTTAGATAAGGAAATAAATATAGCAGATGAGCTTCATATTAAGAATTATGCAAAAAAATATTCACCAGGCAGTAATTTTGCAAAATGGATGTTACAGGAAATAAAACGCTTAATAGTAAATATCATTTCCGGTTCTCGGAACGTTAGCACTGATATTCTTGACTATTTTCATCCTATGCCAGGAACAGAAAATAATGGTAATCGTACCTGGATGGCGGCAACTGGAGAGAGTGAATATACCGTAATCGAACAAACAGGTGACAAATCTTTTAAGATTATACAGAAGGATGAAAATTCAAATGAACGAACCGAAATATCATATTCTGGAGTGGCTGTGGCGACTATCATCAAGTCGCTTTCTGAAAAGACTGCCGCGCTAGAGACTCACTCCGCTGATACACTTTTGAGGAAAAGTATTGTCAATTGTATTGTTATGAAAAACAAGGATGCTAAAAAAGTAATTAATGCAGACATTGAGAATAATATATATGATTTGTTAAAGCTGCAAATTCAAAAAGATGAAGGGTATTTACCTGTTCATGAAAGTTTTAACAGCGCTGATGTTTTTTTGGAATCCATAATTATGGATGCGCATAGAACTATAAAAGAACAAAGTCAGCAAAATGGTGCTGCTAAAATAACTTGCTGCGGTGTTGAGTTAAGTAAAGACATTCTTGAAATTTTTGCAAACAAAATTAAAATAATTGAAAACGAAACAAAGAATAGTCAAAGCACACTTCAACAAATAGTTCCGCTGGTTTGCTTTAAAGACGATGAATCTTCTCAGTTAAGTAAATTATTAAAACAATCAAAGAGTAACATTACTGATGATAAGATTGATGAAATAATCGATTGCTTATCTAGTCCTCAAGGGATTTCATGTTTTTATCATGCTTGCATACAATCCTATCAAAGTTATTTAAAAGGCATAACTCCAGATGTTTTACAGGGGATAAATAAGAGTATGGAAAGATTAAGTTCGGGTAAATCAGGTTATACTTTGGTAGGAGGGGGTAAGTATGTTAATGAAATATATTTTACCAAAAAAGATTTTAGACAAAAGCTGTATGTAGCGAGTGTTAGTAATGATGGGGATGAAGTTAAGCTTGAGTGCTCTCGTTATTTTACTAAAGGTGTGATTAAAAAAGAGTCCACCGATAATTCATTTTCTTTTACATTTTCCGGTGCCGCAACAATCGCTGATTTATAATTTACCCCTGATAAAGCGCGCTTATCATAAAGGTGAGTACGTGTTCTTAACAATTTGTTTTTTGCCTGTGTTTTTGAAAATGAGCGATTTTTGATAGTTAATAAGTTGTGTTGATGATGCAATTGCACTGGAAAATAGTTAAGGAAAATAACAACACCATATAATTACTATTGAAATAAATGAAGAGTAGTGGTTGGCATAGAAATATTCATGATGCTAACTATTCATGTTTTTAACAATGTTAGAATATGCAAAATGTCATATTGTGAGGTTACTATGGTTAGTGCGACGGGTTCTATGAATTCAAGGAAAACAGAGGTTGATGATAGCCAGTTTCTTAATCAGAGTCTAAGGGATAGTATCGAAAGAAGTCTTGACGGCAATATTTCTAAATTTGATGTGATGGAAGAAAGTGGCCTGCTCGGTAATTGTAGAACAAGGTCTGATAAAGCCACTTTTGGCGAAATTTTTCGTAGTTTGTTATTATATATTTTAGATTCTTTTAATATCTATCGACATGATGTTAGTGATAAATTAGTCCGTTATTTTCATGTTACCCCTGAATCGGTGAATGCTGATAAAAAAACATGGGTTGCCACCACGGGTATAAATAGTCAAATAACAATTGAGCAGACCGGCAGTAATAAATTTACAGTCACTGAGAGGTGTCGTGAGAACAATGGTAATAGCAACCAGTTGAAAAATAACACCAGGGTAAGGATTTTTAGTGGTCGAAATGTGGAAGAGTTTATACAGTTACTTTCACAACACGATAAATTGGAAAGAGAACAATTCTCAGAATTAACAATTGCTGCAAATGCTCTTAAGAAAGAACTGGTTAGTAATTATATAACAGGTAATAATGTATATAAAACTCAAGCTGAATACCCATTAACAAATGCTTTGCAAAAACAAACTCAATTAATTCCAGATGATTTTCTTTATCAATCGGCCATAACAAAACTGTCTGTTGATAAAGGTGAGTTTGGCTCACTTCTTGGTGATGCAAAAAGGCAAGTGGGAGAGGGGAGTTCACATATTTCATGTTGTGGGGTGAAAATTAACCGTACTATACATGAGTTACTGAAGGAGAAAACCTCGGCTTTGGCTGAGCGTCAAGATGCCCATAAAATTAATCTCGATGAGCTTTTCAATGACATTATATTTACGCCAGCGCAATGTGATTTGGTAAGAAAATCTCTAGAGGATGAACATGTTGATAAAGCAAAAATAGCGAGTATTGTTTCTTGTCTCTCTAGTGTTTCAGGGATTAGTAATCTGTATTATGCTTGTTCACAGGCATTTCATGTGGCCCATGACGGAAAGGATATTAATGTATCTCAGGCAGGAAGTTCTCTTTATAGCATAATATCTGATAATCCTATTTTTTGTGCGTTGGGGGGGAGGATGAATTTGCTTTTTGCTGACTTTTCAGAGTATGCATTCAAACAAACTTATCATGTTGTAAAAGCAGTCGTAAATGAAGCTAAAAGTGATTTTGATATTGCAAATTTCATCTATACCACATCCGGTGAGTTACCAGAAAAAGACACGTATAAAAAATACACTTATAAAAAATACAATTATAAAGAAGACACGTATAAAAAAGACACTAATTATGAGTATTCCGCTGAATCTTATAGCTCTGCAGATTTTGAAGATAATTACTGGATGCCAGAAAAGTATAACGATATTATAACGAAAAATTTCTCAGGCAATATTACAATTGCAATCATCAAATAATTAGCTTTTTCTAAATCATACACGCTAAACGCTTACCTTTCAGGTAAGCGTTTTTGCGATAAGCGCAACATCAATCAGTCAATACATACCCATATCAAACTTGAACAACATCGCGCTTATCGTTAAGGTATGCGCGTTTTTTATCCGCCAGGACCCAATCATGATCACCGTTGCCCTTATAGACGATCACCTCATCGTCCGCTCCGGCTTTGCGCAGTTGCTGGGGCTGGAACCTGATTTGCAGGTAGTTGCCGAGTTTGGTTCGGGGCGCGAGGCGCTGGCGGGGCTGCCGGGACGCGGTGTGCAGGTGTGTATTTGCGATATCTCCATGCCCGATATCTCCGGTCTGGAGCTGCTAAGCCAGCTGCCGAAAGGTATGGCGACAATTATGCTCTCCGTTCATGACAGTCCGGCGCTGGTTGAGCAGGCGCTTAACGCGGGGGCGCGCGGCTTTCTCTCCAAACGCTGTAGCCCTGACGAACTGATTGCTGCGGTGCATACGGTTGCCACGGGCGGCTGTTATTTGACACCGGATATTGCCATTAAACTGGCATCCGGTCGCCAGGACCCGCTGACCAAACGTGAACGCCAGGTGGCGGAAAAACTGGCGCAAGGAATGGCGGTGAAAGAGATTGCCGCCGAACTGGGCTTGTCGCCGAAAACGGTACACGTCCATCGCGCCAACCTGATGGAAAAACTGGGCGTCAGTAACGACGTGGAACTGGCGCGCCGCATGTTTGATGGCTGGTGATGAAGACGTTGTTCTCCCGCTTAATTACTGTTATTGCCTGCTTTTTTATCTTCTCTGCCGCGTGGTTTTGCCTGTGGAGTATCAGCCTGCATCTGGTTGAGCGCCCTGATATGGCGGTGCTGTTATTTCCGTTTGGTCTGCGTCTGGGGCTAATGCTGCAATGCCCGCGCGGATACTGGCCGGTGCTGCTGGGCGCGGAATGGCTGCTGATTTATTGGTTAATGCAGGCGGTTGGTTTAAGCCATTTCTCCTTATTGATGATCGGTAGTTTGCTGACGTTACTGCCCGTGGCGCTGATCTCACGCTATCGCCATCAACGCGACTGGCGCACCCTGCTGTTACAGGGGGCAGCGCTGACGGCGGCGGCGTTGTTGCAGTCGTTGCCCTGGCTTTGGTACGGCAAAGAGTCGTGGAATGCGCTGCTGTTAACTTTAACTGGCGGCCTGACGCTGGCCCCGATATGTCTGGTGTTCTGGCACTATCTCGCCAATAACACCTGGCTGCCGCTCGGTCCGTCATTGGTTTCTCAGCCAATCAACTGGCGCGGGCGGCATCTGGTCTGGTACTTGCTGCTGTTTGTTATCAGTCTCTGGCTCCAGTTGGGATTGCCGGATGAACTGTCGCGCTTTACGCCATTCTGCCTGGCGCTGCCGATTATCGCGCTGGCATGGCACTATGGCTGGCAAGGGGCGCTGATTGCGACGTTGATGAACGCCATCGCGCTGATCGCCAGTCAAACCTGGCGTGACCATCCGGTCGATTTATTGCTCTCGCTGCTGGTGCAAAGTCTGACAGGGTTGTTACTGGGCGCTGGCATCCAGCGGTTGCGTGAACTTAACCAGTCGCTGCAAAAGGAACTGGCGCGCAATCAGCATCTGGCTGAACGTTTGTTAGAAACTGAAGAGAGCGTGCGCCGTGATGTGGCGCGTGAGCTGCATGATGATATCGGCCAGACCATCACTGCTATTCGTACTCAAGCGGGCATTGTCCAGCGACTGGCGGCAGATAATGCCAGCGTGAAGCAGAGCGGGCAGCTCATCGAACAACTATCGCTGGGCGTTTACGACGCGGTGCGCCGTTTGTTAGGTCGGTTACGTCCGCGCCAGCTGGATGATCTCACTCTGGAGCAGGCCATCCGCTCACTGATGCGGGAAATGGAGCTGGAAGGGCGCGGTATTGTCAGCCATCTCGAATGGCGAATCGATGAATCAGCGTTAAGCGAAAACCAGCGCGTGACGCTGTTTCGCGTCTGCCAGGAAGGGTTGAACAACATTGTGAAACATGCCGATGCCAGTGCGGTCACGTTGCAAGGCTGGCAGCAGGACGAACGGTTGATGCTGGTGATTGAAGACGATGGTAGCGGTTTACCGCCGGGTTCCGGGCAACACGGTTTTGGCCTCACCGGAATGCGCGAGCGAGTAACGGCGCTGGGTGGCACCTTGACCATCTCCTGTTTGCACGGCACGCGTGTCAGTGTTTCTCTACCTCAACGTTATGTCTAAGGCTTGATGATGTTGCCGTTTCTGAAAGCGCCAGCTGACGCGCCGTTGATTAGCGATAAACAAGAAATTGATGCCCGTTACCGTTACTGGCGTCGCCATATTCTGCTGACCATCTGGCTGGGTTACGCGCTGTTTTACTTCACGCGGAAAAGTTTTAACGCCGCCGTACCAGAAATCCTTGCTAATGGCGTGCTCAGCCGTAGCGATATCGGCCTGTTAGCGACCCTGTTTTACATTACCTACGGCGTGTCGAAGTTTGTCTCCGGCATTGTCAGCGACCGCTCAAATGCCCGTTATTTTATGGGGATAGGGCTTATCGCCACGGGCATCATCAACATTCTGTTTGGCTTCTCGACGTCGCTATGGGCGTTTGCCGTGCTCTGGGTGTTGAACGCCTTTTTCCAGGGCTGGGGTTCACCGGTGTGTGCGCGTCTGTTAACGGCCTGGTATTCTCGTACCGAGCGCGGGGGTTGGTGGGCATTATGGAACACGGCGCATAACGTTGGCGGTGCGCTCATTCCCATTGTGATGGCAGCAGCTGCGCTGCATTACGGCTGGCGTGCCGGGATGATGATTGCCGGTTGTATGGCGATAGTCGTGGGGATTATTCTCTGCTGGCGGCTGCGCGATCGCCCGCAGGCGTTAGGTTTACCGGCGGTCGGTGAATGGCGGCACGACGCGCTGGAGATTGCTCAACAACAAGAAGGGGCAGGGCTGACGCGTAAAGAGATCCTCACCAAGTATGTGTTGCTGAATCCGTATATCTGGCTGCTTTCGTTTTGCTATGTGCTGGTCTATGTGGTCCGGGCGGCGATCAACGACTGGGGCAATTTGTATATGTCCGAGACGCTGGGCGTCGATCTGGTCACGGCGAATACGGCAGTGACAATGTTTGAACTGGGCGGATTTATCGGTGCGCTGGTAGCGGGTTGGGGCTCGGACAAACTCTTTAACGGCAACCGCGGGCCGATGAATTTAATTTTCGCCGCCGGGATTTTGCTGTCCGTCGGCTCGCTGTGGCTGATGCCATTTGCCAGCTACGTGATGCAGGCAAGCTGCTTCTTCACCATTGGTTTTTTTGTCTTTGGCCCGCAGATGTTAATCGGCATGGCGGCAGCAGAGTGTTCCCACAAGGAGGCGGCAGGGGCGGCAACGGGGTTTGTCGGCTTGTTTGCTTATCTGGGGGCGTCGCTTGCTGGTTGGCCGCTGGCGAAAGTACTCGATACCTGGCACTGGAGCGGTTTTTTTGTGGTTATCGCCATTGCCGCCGGGATTTCCGCACTGCTGTTACTGCCCTTTTTGAATGCCCAGACACCGCGCGAAGCGTGATGCATCTCACTTTTTCACTTCATATCCGGCAAAACTAAGAAATTTTCCAGGTTTTGCCTGGACGCTATCTCAGGCCTGATTTGCTGCTGATTTTTACAATGCATACCTCACGCAGGTATTCATTTCAGGAGTAACCCATGCTGGCTTTCTTAAACCAGGTTCGCAAGCCGACCCTGGATCTTCCGCTCGAAGTGCGGCGCAAAATGTGGTTCAAACCGTTCATGCAATCCTACCTGGTGGTCTTTATCGGCTACCTGACGATGTACCTGATTCGCAAGAACTTTAACATCGCGCAGAACGACATGATCTCGACCTACGGCTTGAGCATGACGCAGCTGGGGATGATCGGCCTGGGCTTCTCCATCACTTATGGTGTGGGTAAAACACTGGTTTCCTATTACGCCGACGGTAAAAACACCAAACAATTCCTGCCGTTCATGCTGATCTTGTCTGCCATTTGTATGTTGGGCTTCAGTGCCAGTATGGGCAGCGGCTCGGTTAGTCTGTTCCTGATGATTGCCTTCTACGCCTTAAGCGGCTTTTTCCAGAGTACCGGGGGATCGTGCAGTTACTCCACCATCACCAAATGGACGCCGCGTCGTAAGCGCGGGACGTTCCTCGGTTTCTGGAATATTTCTCACAATCTTGGCGGTGCGGGCGCGGCAGGTGTGGCGCTGTTCGGCGCAAATTACCTGTTTGACGGCCATGTGATCGGCATGTTTATCTTCCCGTCCATCATCGCGTTGATTGTCGGTTTTATCGGCCTGCGTTACGGCAGCGACTCCCCGGAATCTTATGGCCTCGGCAAAGCTGAAGAACTGTTCGGCGAAGAGATCAGCGAAGAGGACAAAGAGACAGAATCTACCGATATGACCAAGTGGCAGATCTTTGTTGAGTATGTGCTGAAAAACAAAGTGATCTGGCTGCTGTGCTTCGCCAACATTTTCCTCTATGTGGTGCGTATTGGTATCGACCAGTGGTCAACCGTGTATGCGTTCCAGGAACTGAAACTCTCTAAAGCGGTGGCGATTCAGGGCTTTACGCTGTTTGAAGCTGGTGCGCTGGTGGGTACGCTGTTGTGGGGCTGGCTCTCTGACCTGGCGAACGGTCGCCGTGGCCTGGTGGCCTGCATCGCGCTGGCGCTGATTATCGCCACGCTCGGTGTGTATCAACATGCCAGCAACGAATATATCTACCTGGCTTCTCTCTTTGCGTTAGGTTTCCTGGTCTTTGGCCCGCAATTGTTGATTGGTGTGGCTGCTGTTGGTTTTGTACCTAAAAAAGCCATTGGTGCTGCCGATGGTATTAAAGGCACCTTCGCTTACCTGATTGGCGACAGCTTTGCCAAGTTAGGGCTGGGGATGATTGCCGATGGTACGCCGGTATTCGGCCTTACCGGCTGGGCAGGCACCTTTGCTGCACTGGATATCGCCGCGATTGGTTGTATCTGCCTGATGGCGATAGTGGCGGTGATGGAAGAACGCAAAATCCGCCGCGAGAAAAAGATTCAGCAGTTGACAGTGGCATAAACGTAACTGGTGACTTTTGCCCGGCATGACGCCGGGCTTTTTTTATTATTCCGTGAATTCCAGCGTGGTGAAGGCAAACTTTTCACCATCAAACAGCCCCTGGCTGGTCAGTTTCAGTGCGGGGATAACTGGCAGGGAAAGAAACGCCATCTGAATAAACGGCTCATCCGGTAACGGACCACATTCACGGGCGGCAGCTTTCAATGCGTCAATTTGCTCCGCCAGCGATTGTGCCGTGTCGGTGCTCATCAGCCCGGCAATGGGCAATGGCAGATGGCTCTGTACCTGACCGTTACGTACTACGCATAGTCCGCCGCCATCCTGAATCACCTGATTGACCGCCAGCGCCATCTCTTCGGCACTACGACCGATCACCACAATATTATGGCTGTCATGGCTGACCGTCGCAGCCAGCGCGCCTTCATTCAGGCCAAAACCGCCGAGCAAACCACAGGCTGGAGCCAGTCTTTTCCCGTAACGCTCAAGTACGGCAATAAAGCACACATCATCGCGATCAAAACCATTTTCGCTGTAGACGCTGGAGCGGGAGTGCGTAATCAATTCGTTATGGATGACGTCAATGACCCGATAGCGTTTTCCAGGCGTAAATTGCAGGGCAAAGTCGCTGGCGGAAACTGGCTGGCGGGCAATGGTATTGCCATACGGCGGAGCGGATTGTGCCAGTCTCGCTGACTCTTCCGCTTGTAAGGTTTGTGCGTCAATCGGCTCGCCTTTCACCAGTACCTGCTGCACCGTGACCTTACGCGCATCGCTCAACAGGACGATATCCGCCTGCTTGCCGGGTGCCAGTAAGCCGAGGTGATTCAGACCAAAATGGCGCGCCGTCGACCAGCTGGCGACGCGATATGCCACATGCAGCGGCACATTGTGTTGTTCGATCAGGCGACGAATTAAGGCATCGATATGTCCTTCATGGGCGATCTCCCACGGGTTACGGTCATCGGTGCAGAGCATACATTGCGGGCTGTTAAATTCGTTGATCAACGGTGCCAGTGCGTTGAGATTGCGGGCAGCGGACCCTTCGCGGATCATCAACGACATGCCGAGTTGTAACTTCCGGCGACCTTCTTCCAGCAGATAACTTTCGTGGCAGTTTTCAATACCCGCAGCAATATAGGCATTAAGTTCTTTACCGCCCAAACCCGGGCAGTGACCGTCCAGCGTCAGGTGGCGAAATGCGTCCAGTTTATCGAGCAGCGCATTCTGCCCGCTAATTACGCCAGGGTAATCCATCATTTCTGCAAGGCCGGTAACCTGCGGATGGTCACGCCAGGCGAGCATCTGTTCAAGGGTAAAACTGGCACCGTTAACATCGCAGCCTTCCAGGGCAGGTACGCAAGAACTGACCTGCAAATACTGGTTTTGCCTTGCCTGTTCGGCACAGCGGGCAAACCAGGCGAATCCGGCTTCGCCCATCACGTTGACGATTTCATGGGGGTCGCAAATAACAGTCGTCAGGCCACGCGGCAGAGTGGCGGTTTCAAAAGTAACCGGCGTCATCATGCTGGATTCAATATGCAGGTGAGCATCAATAAACCCTGGCACCGCCGTTGCGCCGCGTGCATCAATCCGCTGCAAAGCCGGAGCGTCAGCATATTCTGCGCCAACACCGGCAATGTGACGTCCTTTAATCACAATTGGCCCGGAAATTTCTCCACCATTGATCAGATCGAGAATAGAGACATTATCAATAATATAATCGGCAACAGCGTCGCCACGGGAAACGGCTAACAATTCCTGGTATTCCGCCCGGCTAATGTGATGAAATTTATGGTTAATAGAATTATTCATATTTTTCTCATTTTGATTTTATCAATTTGATTATTATTTATCATAAGGAAACGTCGCGAGATTATTAAAGAATATCCATTAATGCGCAATTGAAATGTGATAATTATCACTGAACCGTTGTTGTCATTTGTTTTACAAAAGCAAGGGATTAAATCTCCTCCAATGGACAAAAAAATGAATAATGACAATACCGATTACGTGAGTAATGAATCAGGGACGCTTTCGCGATTATTTAAACTACCTCAGCATGGGACCACCGTCCGCACAGAATTGATTGCGGGGATGACCACTTTTTTAACCATGGTGTACATCGTTTTTGTGAACCCGCAAATCCTCGGCGCGGCACAAATGGACCCGAAAGTGGTGTTTGTTACCACCTGTTTGATTGCCGGTATCGGCAGTATTGCGATGGGGATATTTGCTAACTTACCCGTGGCGCTGGCTCCGGCAATGGGGCTGAACGCCTTCTTTGCGTTTGTGGTCGTGGGGGCGATGGGCATCTCCTGGCAGACCGGGATGGGCGCAATATTCTGGGGCGCAATTGGGCTATTTTTGCTCACGCTGTTTCGCATCCGGTACTGGATGATCTCCAACATTCCATTAAGTTTACGTATTGGTATCACTAGCGGAATCGGATTATTTATCGCCTTAATGGGGTTGAAAAATACTGGTGTTATTGTCGCCAATAAAGACACCCTGGTGATGATTGGTGATTTAAGTTCTCACGGTGTGTTGTTAGGTATATTAGGGTTTTTTATTATAACCGTGTTGTCATCTCGTCATTTTCATGCCGCGGTGCTGGTCTCTATTGTGGTGACGTCTTGCTGTGGATTATTTTTCGGTGATGTTCATTTTAGCGGCGTCTATTCCATTCCGCCTGATATTAGCGGCGTCATTGGTGAAGTGGATTTGAGTGGCGCATTATCACTTGAACTCGCTGGTATCATTTTCTCCTTTATGCTGATCAACCTATTTGATTCATCAGGAACATTAATCGGTGTGACTGATAAAGCTGGCTTAATAGATAGTAACGGTAAATTCCCTAATATGAATAAGGCGCTATATGTTGATAGCGTCAGTTCGGTGGCGGGCGCGTTTATCGGCACCTCGTCTGTTACCGCCTATATTGAAAGTACTTCTGGTGTGGCAGTTGGTGGTCGAACGGGGCTGACTGCGGTCGTGGTCGGCATTATGTTTCTGTTGGTTATGTTTTTCTCGCCGCTGGTGGCAATGGTCCCTCCTTACGCCACCGCCGGAGCGTTAATCTTTGTTGGCGTGCTGATGACCTCAAGCCTGGCGCGCGTTAACTGGGATGATTTTACCGAATCAGTACCTGCATTTATTACTACGGTGATGATGCCCTTTACTTTCTCGATCACCGAAGGGATTGCGCTTGGCTTTATGTCGTACTGCATCATGAAGGTGTGCACCGGGCGCTGGCGCGATCTGAACCTGTGTGTGGTGGTGGTTGCAGCTCTGTTTGCTCTGAAGATTATTTTGGTGGATTAGTAACTGGCGAGGGTTTCCAGATATCATGAGTTCTGATTACGCAGGAGAACTCATGATCTGGATAATGCTCGCTACGCTGGCGGTGGTGTTTGTAATTGGTTTTCGGGTGCTGACATCCGGGGCCAGAAAGGCGATTCGCCGTCTCAGCGATCGGCTGAATATTGATGTCGTACCCGTGGAGTCGATGGTTGATCAAATGGGAAAGTCAGCCGGTGAGGAATTTTTACGTTATTTGCATCGCCCGGATGAGTCGCACCTGCAAAACGCCGCGCAGGTGTTGCTCATCTGGCAAATTGTCATTGTCGATGGAAGCGAACAGAACCTGCTGCAATGGCATCGGATTTTACAAAAAGCCCGTCTTGCCGCGCCGATTACCGATGCTCAGGTCAGGCTGGCGCTGGGTTTTCTGCGCGAAACCGAACCTGAAATGCAGGATATTAATGCTTTTCAGATGCGCTATAACGCATTCTTTCAGCCTGCTGAGGGCGTTCACTGGCTGCATTAAAACCGTTTCGTCTTATTAGCCTACAGACCGCGCCTGAGCTGGTGGGTGGATAAGGCGTGCACGCCGCATCCGGCATCGGAACTGACAGTAGGTGAACGCATTATCTACGTTCTATTTACAGCAGCACCTCCAGCCCGTGTTTTTGCACAATGCTGAGCAGTTTTAATGAAATGCCATTGGGGCGTTTAGCGCCACTTTCCCATTTTTGTACAGTTGAAACGCTGGTATTGAGATAGTGAGCGAAGACGGGCTGACTCACTTTTAATTTTTCCCGCAGTGCTTTTATCTCAACAGGTTGTAAGTCTTGCACGCTGGTCAGGCAGGCTTTGTCAAAAGTACGCATCGTTTCGGCAGAAATAGCATCGACGCTGGACAATCCAGCAGCTGCGCTGTGAATAGCCTCAAATGCAGGACTTTTAAATTTAGTTTTTGCAGTCATAGCAGATCTCTGTCTGTTCTTTAGTGTTAATCATTGCTGTTAGTTGGGCTTTCGTCAGGAAGGCATAATGCTTTGCAAGTTCACGAAACCCAGCCAGTTCCTGACTATTGATGTTCGACATATCCTGTTTTGCATATAAAAACGTGTAAAACCAATTGCTTCCCCCTTTTGCCAGAATAATTGCACGCTCACGATTTTGGTGAAGGCGCTTTTTAAAAACGCCACCACCAAGTGCATCAGCTTTACCTTGCTCCGTTTCTAAAATGGCCCGGCACAACTCTTCATCTGTTATTGCATGAGACCTGGCTTCCCTTGCAAACCATTTGGTTTTAAACACGCGCATATCGTTGAGGTCCTGTTATTAAAGTATATCACCAAGTGCAATACTTTATCCCTTATTCCCAACCCAATCGCGAAAATGCATATCAGCTTGCCCTATGATTTTTATTTCTTCGAGCAGCCTCGAACTTTTCCCACAACACCGTAAAAGTTGCAAAAACGTTAAATGCGTCACACATTTCAGTGTTAAAGTGGTCGGCTTTTCCGTTGAAACATGCCACGGGTAACACCATGAGTGAATTTATTGCCGAAAACCGCGGCGCGGATGCCATCATCCGACCGAACTGGTCCGCCGTTTTCTCGGTAGCGTTTTGCGTCGCCTGCCTGATTATCGTTGAGTTTTTGCCCGTCAGTTTGTTGACGCCAATGGCCCAGGATTTAGGTATTTCGGAAGGGGTTGCCGGGCAATCGGTGACCGTGACCGCTTTTGTGGCAATGTTTGCCAGTTTGTTTATTACCCAGACAATTCAGGCCACTGACCGCCGCTACGTTGTTATTTTGTTTGCCGTTTTGCTGACGCTCTCCTGCTTGCTGGTTTCCTTTGCCAACTCATTCAGTTTGCTTTTAATCGGTCGTGCCTGTCTGGGGTTGGCACTCGGCGGGTTCTGGGCGATGTCGGCGTCGCTGACCATGCGTCTGGTACCAGCGCGTACGGTGCCGAAGGCGCTGTCGGTGATCTTCGGCGCGGTTTCTATTGCGCTGGTGATAGCCGCACCGTTGGGCAGCTTTTTAGGTGAGCTTATCGGTTGGCGCAATGTCTTTAATGCGGCGGCGGTGATGGGCGTGCTGTGTATTATCTGGATTATCAAATCATTGCCTTCGCTGCCTGGCGAACCCTCGCATCAGAAGCAAAATACTTTCCGCTTATTACAGCGTCCGGGCGTGATGGCCGGGATGATCGCCATCTTCATGTCTTTCGCCGGGCAGTTTGCTTTCTTCACGTATATTCGTCCAGTGTATATGAATCTCGCAGGATTCGGCGTGGATGGCTTAACGCTGGTGCTGTTGAGTTTTGGTATCGCCAGCTTTATCGGCACGTCGCTTTCGTCGTTCATTCTTAAACATTCGGTAAAACTGGCCTTAGCAGGTGCGCCGTTAATACTGGCTCTGAGTGCGTTGGTGCTGACGTTGTGGGGAAGCGATAAAATCGTGGCGACCGGCGTTGCGATTATCTGGGGGCTGACTTTTGCTTTAATTCCCGTTGGCTGGTCAACGTGGATCACTCGCTCACTAGCCGATCAGGCAGAAAAGGCTGGGTCTATTCAGGTGGCCGTTATTCAGCTTGCCAATACCTGCGGTGCGGCAATCGGCGGTTATGCGTTGGATAACATTGGTCTGACTTCGCCGCTGATGTTGTCCGGCACATTGATGTTGCTTACCGCGCTGTTAGTCACCGCAAAGGTGAAAATGAAGTAACGTATTTACAGGAGGGGTTACTGCTGTGGTGGGAACACTCTCCTGTTCTTCCCTCTGATAACAATTGATCGGGCATTGTTCTTATCTTGTTGTTATTTCCATTCTTCTACCAGCATTCATCATTTACTCATCATGAATCATCATTTTCCCTCATGTTAAAGAAAAGTCATTTAATCTGAACGCATAGCGACAGGGATGACAAATGGCAGGGAAAGCGCATGGGAATGGCGATCGTCGGGGTAATAAAACCATATGTGGATTGGGGGATCGTTTACGTCGTCTGACCGCCGGTATTTGCCTGATAACACAAACTATTTTCCCTGTTATGGCTGCTGCCCCTACGCATGTTAACCCTGCGCATTCGGATACTGCCGCGTCACTGATCCTGTCGAACGTTAAAACTATTCCATACACCTTGGGGGCGTTGGAATCGCCACCAACGGTCGCGGCACGCTTTGGTATTACCGTTGATGAATTACGTCGCCTGAATCAGTTCCGTACCTTTGCGCGGGGCTTTGACAATGTGCGTCAGGGCGATGAGATAGATGTACCACTCATCAACAGTAACAGCCCTGAAGCGCGCACTCTGAAAGCAATGCAGATGGAGCGCGACGGTAAAGATCCACAAATGCAGGTCGCGGAAGTGGCGCAACAAAGTGGGACACTTTTAGCGCGCGATATGGACAGCGAACAGGCTGCGAGTATGGCGCGTGGCTGGGTGGCTTCTTCTGTGTCTGCGCAGGCGACAGACTGGCTCAGCCGCTGGGGAACTGCCCGGGTATCTCTGGGTGTTGATGAAGGTTTCAGCCTTAAAAGCTCTTCATTTGAATTTCTCCATCCCTGGTACGAAACGCCAGATAACCTGGTCTTCAGCCAGCATGCACTCCACCGTACGGATGATCGCACTCAAACGAACCACGGTATCGGCTGGCGTTATTTCACTCCGAGCTGGATGTCGGGCATAAACCTGTTTATCGATCATGACCTGAGCCGCTATCACACCCGAACCGGGATGGGCGTTGAATACTGGCGCGATTACCTGAAACTGAGCGGCAACGGTTATCTGCGCCTCAGTAACTGGCGTAGCGCACCGGAACTGGACAATGATTATGAAGCACGCCCGGCGAACGGTTGGGATCTTCGCGCCGAAGGCTGGTTACCGGCCTGGCCGCAGTTGGGCGGTAAGTTAGTCTATGAACAATATTACGGCGATGAAGTGGCGCTATTTGGTAAAGATGAGCGACAAAATGATCCTCACGCGATTACCGCAGGATTGAGTTACACCCCCGTTCCCCTGATCTCCTTTAGTGCCGAGCAACGGCAGGGCAAACAGGGAGAAAACGACACCCGAATTGGTATGGAGCTGACGCTGCAACCCGGTCAATCACTGCAAAAACAGCTCGATCCGGCTGAAGTAGCAGCACGGCGTAGCCTTGTAGGCAGTCGCTATGACCTGGTCGATCGTAATAACAATATTGTCCTTGAATATCGCAAGAAAGAACTGGTGCGGCTGACGCTGACCGATCCGCTGAAAGGCAAGCCGGGCGAGGTTAAATCGCTGGTTTCTTCCTTACAAACCAAATACGCGCTGAAAGGTTATGACATCGAAGCCGCTTCCTTGCAATCTGCGGGCGGGAAAGTTGCTGTTTCCGGCAAGGATATTCAGGTCACTATTCCACCCTACCGATTTACGGTAATGCCTGAAACCGACAACACTTACCCAATAACAGTTATAGCGGAAGATTCGAAAGGGAATTTCTCCCGGCGTGAAGAAAGTATGGTGGTTGTAGAAAAACCCACACTAAGCCTCGCTGATTCAACGCTTTCTGTCGATCTACAAATCCTGCTTGCGGATGGAAAATCAATCTCAACGCTGACCTATACCGCGCGAGATTCCAGCGGCAAGCCTATCCCGGGTATGACATTAAAAACCCATGCGAAAGGTTTGCAAGATTTCGCCCTAAGCGAATGGAAAGACAACGGTAACGGAACCTATACCCAGTTAGTTACCTCCGGGAAGACGTCAGGCGCGTTGTCGCTGATGCCACAATTTAACGGCGACGATGTTGCTAAAACACCAGCGCTGATTGCCATTGTGGCTAATATGGCATCCCGAGCGGACTCCATGATTGAAACAGACCAGAATAATTACGTCGCGGGTAAGCCGATAGGCGTAAAAGTGACCCTGAAAGATGAGAATGGCAACGGGGTTACCGGAAGAAAAGAACTTCTTAAACAGGCTGTTAAAGTAGACAACACGAAGACTGATGCTGTTAGTGCCTGGACGGAAGAAAGTGAGGGAGTTTACAAAGCAAACTATACGGCCCATCTCATTGGCGACAAATTAACGGCCCAGCTGACGATGCCCGGCTGGCAAACCAAGCATTCGGATGCGTTCAGTATTGCGGGTGATAAAGATACCGCCAAAATCGCAGCGATGCAGATCACCGCGAATAACGCAGTCGCCAGACGCGATCACAATACCGTCGCTGTGACGGTCAGGGATGTACATCAAAATTTACTGCAGGGACAAAATGTTACCTTTACGGTCGTGAAGGGTGCAGCAGTTTTTGCCGATCCAAATGGCGGTATTGTGACGACAGATAAAGACGGGATTGCCAGCGTTAACCTTGCCAGTGACCAGGCGGTAAACAGTCTTATCAAGGCCGAGATCAATGGCAGTAGTCAGTCTGTGGAAGTGAGCTTTATTACTGGCGATATCTCGCAGCTGACCTCCACCATCAAGACGGACGATGTGTCATACACCGCGGGTGGCAAGATAAAAGTGTCAGTTACCCTTATGGATGAGCAGAAAAACCTGGTGAAAGGGATGGCTTCGCTGCTGGCAGGTAGCGGCGTGGTCGAGGTGAGCGGTACAGATAAAAATGAAACGGGTAACTGGAGCGAAGAGTCTGATGGCGTTTACACCACCACCCGAACCGCGAAGATTGCTGGCAATAGCCATTACGCCACGCTGAAACTATCGACATGGAGTAGCGCGCAGCAATCCGATGCGTATGTCATCCGCGAAAGCGGAGCTGTGCTGGCTTATTCCTCCATCGTTACCGACAAAACGACCTATACCGCAGGCGGTGCGATTAAAGTTACGGTAACGCTCAAGGATAGCTATGAAAACCTGGTCGGGGGGCAACGAGACGCTATCAGCCAGGCTATCCAGCTGCCAAATACAAAAGCGGAAAGCATTACCTGGAATGAAGATCAAAAAGGCATTTATACCGCAACGTATACCGCTTTACTTCCTGGCACCGGTTTAAAAGCACAGCTACAGATGTCCGGCTGGGCGAGCGCCCTGACTTCAAATGTTTACAGTATTAGTGGCGATGCCGCCAGCGCACAAATCGTCGCGATGCAAGTGACAACGGGTAGCCTGGATGTGCTGGCCAATGGTAGCGATCAACATACGGTGAATGTTCGGGTGGAAGATCAGTTTGGCAATGTGCTGCCAGAGCAGACCGTCACCTTTACGGTGACGAAGGGGGCGGCTGTATTTGCCAATGCAGGGCAGAGTGCAGACATCAGGACGGATGTGCATGGCATGGCAGAGGTTGATCTGAGCAGTACCGTAGCGGATGCCAGCACTGTTGAGGCTAAGGTCAATCAAAGCAGCGATAGTAAAACGGTGAACTTTGTTGCTGATGTTAGCACGGCGCGTATTGCTGATCTGGGGGTAACGCAGGATAACGCGGTGGCAGACGGCGCGACAGAGAACATGCTGTGGGTGAAAGTCACCGACGCGTTCGGTAATGCGCTGGGCGGGCAGACGGTCAGCGTGTTGGCGGACAACGGCGCAACGGTCGCTCCGACGGTGATTACAGAGCCGGACGGCACAGTGGAGATCAGTGTCACCAGCCAGACGGCGGGCACCAGTGCCGTCACTGCAACCATCAACAGCAGCAGCCAGAGCCGGGATGTGACGTTTATCGCCGATGTCAGGACGGCGCAGATCGCTGATCTGGTGGTCACCCGGGATAACTCAGTGGCTGACGGCGCAATGGCGAACACGCTGCGGGTGAGGGTGACGGATGCGTTCGGTAATGTGCTTGCCGGGCAGACGGTCAGCGTGACGGCAGACAACAGCGCAACGGTCACTCCGACGGTCACCACACAGCCGGACGGCACGGCGGAGATCTCTGTCACCAGCCAGACCGCCGGAATCAGTGCGGTCACTGCCAGCATCAAGAGCAGCAGCCAGAGCCGGAACGTCACGTTTATCGCCGATGTCAGGACGGCGCAGATTGCGAGTCTGGAGGTGACACAGGATAACGCCGTGGCTGACGGCGCAATGGCGAACACGCTGCGGGTGAGGGTGACGGATGCGTTCGGTAATGTGCTTGCCGGGCAGACGGTCAGCGTGTTGGCAGGCAACAGTGCCACGACTGCTCCGACGGTCACCACGCAGCCGGACGGCACGGCGGAGATCTCTGTCACCAGCCAGACCGCCGGAATCAGTGCGGTCACTGCCAGCATTAACAGCAGCAGCCAGAGCCGGAATGTCACGTTTGTCGCCGATGTCAGGACGGCGCAGATCGCGGATCTGGTGGTCACCCGGGATAACTCGGTGGCGGACGGTTCGACGGCGAATACGCTGCGGGTGAAGGTCACCGATGCTAACGGGAATGCACTTGCCGGGCAGACGGTCAGCGTGTTGGCAGGCAACGGCGCAACGACTGCTCCGACGGTCACCACGCAGCCGGATGGCACGGTGGAGATCAGTGTCACCAGCCAGACCGCCGGAATCAGTGCGGTCACTGCCAGCATTAACAGCAGCAGCCAGAGCCGGACCGTGACGTTTATCGCCGATGTCAGGACGGCGCAGATCGCGGATCTGGTGGTCACCCGGGATAACTCGGTGGCGGACGGTTCGACGGCGAATACGCTGCGGGTGAAGGTCACCGATGCGTTCGGGAATGCACTTGCCGGGCAGACGGTCAGCGTGTTGGCAGGCAACGGCGCAACGACTGCTCCGACGGTCACCACACAGCCGGACGGCACGGCGGAGATCTCTGTCACCAGCCAGACCGCCGGAATCAGTGCGGTCACCGCCAGCGTCAACAACAGCAGCCAGAGCCGGAACGTGACGTTTATTGCGGATGTCAGCACGGCGCAGATCGCGGATCTGGTCGTTAGCCAGGATAACGCGGTGGCAGACGGCGCGACGGCGAATACGCTGCAAGTGAGGGTCACCGATGCGTTCGGGAATGCACTTGCCGGACAGGCGGTCAGCGTGTTGGCGGATAACGGCGCAACGGTCGCTCCGACTGTCATCACAGGGCTGGACGGCACGGTGGAGATCTCTGCCACCAGCCAGACGGCAGGCACCAGTGCGGTCACCGCCAGCATCAAGAGCAGCAGCCAGAGCCGGAACGTCACGTTTATCGCCGATGTCAGAACGGCGCAGATCGCGAGTCTGGAGGTGACGCAGGATAACTCAGTGGCTGACGGCGCAATGGCGAACACGCTGCGGGTGAAGGTCACCGATGCTAACGGTAATGTGCTTGCCGGGCAGACGGTCAGCGTGTTGGCAGGCAACGGCGCAACGGTCGCTCCGACTGTCATCACAGGGCAGGACGGCACGGTGGAGATCAGTGTCACCAGCCAGACGGCGGGCACCAGTACAGTCACCGCCAGCATCAACAGCAGCAGCCTGAGCCGGACCGTGACGTTTATCGCCGATGTCAGGACGGCGCAGATAGCGGATCTGGTAGTCACCCGGGATAACTCAGTGGCAGACGGTGCAATGGCGAATATGCTGCGGGCGAGGGTCACCGATGCGTTCGGTAATGCGCTTGCCGGGCAGACGGTCAGCGTGTTGGCGGACAACGGCGCAACGACTGCCCCGACGGTAATCACAGAGCCGGACGGCACGGTGGAGATCAGTGTCACCAGCCAGACGGCGGGAGCCAGTACTGTCACTGCCAGCATCAACAGCAGCAGCCTGAGCCGGAACGTGACGTTTGTCGCGGATGTCAGGACGGCGAAGATCGCGGATCTGGTGGTCATTAAGGACGGCTCAGTGGCAGATGGCGCGATGGCGAATATGCTGCGGGCGAGGGTCACCGATGCGTTCGGTAATGCGCTTGCCGGGCAGACGGTCAGCGTGTTGGCGGACAACGGCGCAACGACTGCCCCGACGGTAATCACAGAGCCGGACGGCACGGTGGAGATCAGTGTCACCAGCCAGACGGCGGGAGCCAGTACTGTCACTGCCAGCATCAACAGCAGCAGCCTGAGCCGGAACGTGACGTTTGTCGCGGATGTCAGGACGGCGCAGATCGCTGATCTGGTGGTCATTAAGGACGGCTCAGTGGCAGATGGCGCGATGGCGAACACGCTGCGGGTGAAAGTCACCGACGCGTTCGGCAATGCGCTGGCCGGACAGACGGTCAGCGTCTCAGCGGACAACGGGGCAGCGGTTGCCGCGACGGTTATCACCGGGCCGGACGGCACCGTGGAAATCTCCGTCACCAGCCAGACGGCGGGCATCAGTACAGTTACCGCAACCATCAACAACAGCACTCTGAGCCAGAACGTGACGTTTATTGCTGATGTCAGCACGGCGAAGATCGCGGATCTGGTGGTCATTAAGGACGGCTCAGTGGCAGATGGTGCGATGGCGAACACGCTGCGGGTGAAAGTCACCGACGCGTTCGGCAATGC
>NZ_PTRU01000022.1:0-68781 GCF_002965245.1 Escherichia sp. MOD1-EC6021
ATTAATATTTTGACGAATGATAAGGTATTCAAGGCAGGGTTAAGACGTAAGATGCGAAAAGCAGCCATGGACAGAAAGCATCTGGCGTCAGTCCTTGCGGGGAGCGGGCTTTCGTAATCTTTCCCTGAGACGTCATCGCGATTGATGGAAAAGCACTTCCACACTCCTATGATAAAAAGTGGTCGCAGGAGAGCGGGCTTTCGTAGTCATACCCCAACTCTCCCCGGCCTTAAACACAACACCACTCACCACAACCTAAACTCATCCGCATCCCGCCATGCCGGAAACTTTTCTCTATATTCCCTTAACACCGCCATCGACAGCTCCGCATCAATGCGCGTTGCCTGATGCGCGTCGGCAGTAGCGATAATCTCGCCCTGTGGATTAATCACCCGGCTGTCACCGCGATAATGGCAGCCGTTGCCATCGCTGCCGACGCGATTGCATCCCGCCACATACGCCTGATTCTCAATCGCGCGGGCTGTCAGCAATGCCTGCCAGTGCAGAGAGCGTGGGGCAGGCCAGTTGGCGACGTAGATGGCGAGGTCATAATCGTTGAGATTGCGCGACCACACCGGAAAACGCAGGTCGTAGCACACCAGCGGCAAAATACGCCAGCCGCGCCATTCCACAATCACTCGT
The DNA here is from genome assembly GCF_002965245.1 of Escherichia sp. MOD1-EC6021. Lineage (NCBI taxonomy): Bacteria > Pseudomonadati > Pseudomonadota > Gammaproteobacteria > Enterobacterales > Enterobacteriaceae > Escherichia > Escherichia sp. MOD1-EC6021. Next base: position 643 of record NZ_PTRU01000022.1, read on the forward strand.
GCATTGCCCGCTTTATAATGCAGATGCTCATCTGCCATTCGGAACAGATGACGCTTATCATAAAAATGTACCGTGCCGCCCGGCTCAACCAGCAAAAAGCGGTTAACCGGACCAGACTCCGTTTGTAATGCAACACTGCCTGCAATCAGCGCATTGCACTGCTGCGCTTTAGCTGTCATCCAGTTCACTACGTCATCTTGTGCTAGCGACGAAGCTGCCGCTTCCATGGCAAAGCCGCTGGTAAACATCTCCGGTAGAACGATCACATCGCGCCCGGTAATACCTTCCAGTTGACGATCAAAATGGCGCAGGTTGGCAAGACCATCCATCCACACCAGTGGTTGCTGCAAAAGCGTAATCTTCAAACCAGGCACGGTGTACAACTCCTTTATGCGAAGGGTTTTATAACTTTAACACCTTATCAGGCAGTTGCCTTAGCGCAGAATAAATTGATAACAAATGCTGATATTGGAAATATCTGATTTGCAAATTATCGTGTTATCGCCAGGCTTTAGGAGGTTAATAACATGGGCAGGATAAGCTCGGGAGGAATGATGTTTAAGGCAATAACGACAGTCGCCGCACTGGTCATCGCCACCAGTGCAATGGCGCAGGATGATTTAACCATTAGCAGCCTGGCAAAGGGCGAAACCACCAAAGCTGCATTTAATCAGATGGTACAAGGGCATAAGCTGCCAGCCTGGGTGATGAAAGGCGGTACTTATACCCCCGCACAAACCGTGACATTGGGGGATGAGACGTATCAGGTGATGAGCGCGTGCAAACCGCATGACTGTGGCTCGCAACGTATCGCTGTGATGTGGTCCGAGAAATCTAATCAGATGACGGGGCTGTTCTCGACCATTGATGAGAAAACCTCGCAAGAGAAACTCACCTGGTTGAATGTGAATGATGCGCTTTCGATTGATGGTAAAACGGTGCTATTCGCGGCGTTGACCGGCAGCCTGGAAAACCATCCGGATGGCTTTAATTTTAAATAATTAGCGGATAAAGAAACGGAGCCTTTCGGCTCCGTTATTCAATTACGCGGCTTCAACTTTCCGCACTTTCTCCGGCAACTTTACCGGCTTCGTCGCCAGCTCTTCCGGATCAAAGTCATCAACGTTAATGCTGCGCAGACGGCTTTCTTCAGCTTTCACCAGAATAGCAGCTTCATCTTTATCAATCAGCCCCTTCGCCAGTGCGTTGTGCGCCAGTTCATCCAGACGGGTAAATGGCAGGTTTTTACCCAGCTCTTTACAGATCCGCTGATGAATTGGGTCGGCGGCAATCACATCCACCAGCGCCTCTTCCAGTAAACCAACCGGGTTATGCTCGCTCGGGGTCAGGTACTGACCGCGACCAATACGTGAACGGGTGGCGTTCGGCACTTGTAAAATCTTCGCCACCTTATGATCCAGCTTGTCAGACGGTGCCAGATAATGACGTCCGGTCGGGAAGATCACCACATTCAGCAGCCCGGCAACCACGCGGTTCGGGAAGTTTTGCAGTAAATCGTCCATCGCCTGCTCTGCCTGATACAGCGCATCCTGTACGCCCCAGTGCACCAGCGGCAGGTCGGCTTCATTACGGCCTTCGTCGTCATAACGCTTCAGAACGGCAGAGGCGAGGTAAAGCTGGCTTAAAATATCCCCCAGACGTGCCGAGATGCGTTCGCGACGTTTCAGGCTGCCGCCCAACACCGCCATCGACACATCAGAAAGCAGGGCGAGGTTGGCACTCAGGCGGTTCAGGTGCTGATAATAACGTTTAGTGGCATCGCCGGTTGGTGTGCTGCTGGTTAAACCGCGCGTCAGGCCCAGCCAGAAGCTGCGAACTTTGTTACTGCCGACGTGGCCAATATGTTTGAACAGCAGTTTATCGAACGCGTTAACGTCATTGTTCTTCGCCGCTTCCATCTCTTCCAGCACGTACGGATGGCAACGAATCGCTCCCTGACCGAAGATCATCATGCTGCGGGTCAGAATGTTGGCCCCTTCAACGGTGATGGCAATCGGTGCGCCCTGGTAAGCTCGTGCCAGGAAGTTGCTCTGACCGAGCATAATGCCTTTACCCCCGGTGATATCCATCGCATCAATAATCGACTGCTGCCCACGGTGGGTACAATGATACTTAACGATAGCCGACAGCACGGCAGGTTTTTCACCGAGCATAATTCCGTAGGTAATCAGCGATGCCGCAGCATCCATCACGTAGGCATTACCGGCAATACGCGCCAGCGGCTCTTCAATCCCTTCCATCTTACCGATAGAGATTTTGAACTGACGGCGAATGTGCGCATACGCGCCCGTTGCCAGTGCTACCGATTTCACGCCGCCGGTTGAGTTGGAAGGTAGGGTGATGCCGCGGCCCACGGAGAGACACTCCACCAGCATCCGCCAGCCTTGCCCGGCCATTTTTGGTCCGCCGATAATGTAGTCGATCGGTACGAAGACATCTTTACCTCGCGTCGGTCCGTTCTGGAACGGTACGTTCAGCGGGAAGTGGCGACGACCAATTTCCACGCCTGGCGTGGTGGTCGGGATAAGTGCACAGGTAATGCCTAAATCTTCTGCGCCACCCAGCAGTTTTTCCGGGTCGGAAAGTTTAAACGCCAGCCCAAGCACGGTCGCAATTGGCGCGAGCGTAATGTAGCGTTTGTTCCAGGTCAGTCGCATCCCCAGCACCTGCTGGCCCTGCCACTCGCCCATGCAGACAATCCCGGTATCCGGAATCGCGCCCGCATCGGAACCCGCTTCCGGGCTGGTCAGTGCAAAGCAAGGGATCTCCTGACCACGCGCCAGACGCGGCAGATAGTGATTTTTCTGCTCGTCAGTGCCGTAATGTTGCAGCAGCTCGCCCGGGCCTAATGAGTTCGGCACGCCGACGGTAATCGCCAGGATCCCGCTCACGCCGGAGAGTTTTTGCAGCACACGAGATTGGGCATAAGCCGAGAACTCCAGCCCGCCGTACTCTTTTTTGATGATCATCGCGAAGAAGCGATGCTCTTTAAGGTACGCCCACAACTCCGGCGGCAGATCCGCCAGCTCATGAGTAATCTGGAAATCATTCGCCATCCGGCAGGCTTCTTCTACCGGGCCGTCGAGAAACGCTTGCTCTTCAGCCGTCAGGCGCGGCTGCGGATAGTTATGCAGCTTTTTCCAGTCCGGCTTACCCTGGAACAAGTCGCCTTCCCACCAGGTAGTGCCTGCATCAATCGCTTCTTTTTCAGTGCGCGACATTGGCGGCATCACCTTACGGAAACCGCGAAATACCGGTGCGGAAATCATCGACTTACGCATAGGCGCAAAGTTAAACGGTACGAGGATAATGGCCAGAGGCACCAGTACCCACGCCGACCACAGACCAGCGACGCCGAGGGCGGCTGTCCAGGCGAGCAAAATCAGACTGCTGATAAATAAGCTCACGCGGTGATAGAACAACGCGCCGAGCAGGACAACCGTAGCGAGAATACTCAAAATCATCATAACGAAAAGCCCCTTACTTGTAGGAGGTCTGACCACTTGTGATGATATGGTTGTAGTGGATGTAAAAACATTTAGCAATGTGTTTACAATATAATTACAACAAAGCTCACATTGTTGCTGTTTTTATCCGCACTTCAGGTCAAAAAGTCCTGGTCATCGCACCTGCCCGTACTTCTCGCTTTTGGCGGTATCCGGTACACTGCATTTTGTCTATTACATTTATGCTGAAGGATATCCTCATGTACCAGGATCTTATTCGTAACGAACTGAACGAAGCGGCGGAAACGCTGGCTAACTTTTTAAAAGATGACGCCAATATTCACGCCATTCAGCGCGCGGCGGTCCTGTTAGCAGATAGCTTTAAAGCCGGTGGTAAGGTGCTTTCCTGCGGTAATGGCGGTTCCCATTGCGACGCCATGCACTTTGCCGAAGAGTTGACGGGGCGCTACCGTGAAAACCGTCCGGGCTATCCGGCGATTGCCATTTCTGACGTTAGTCATATTTCCTGCGTCGGTAATGATTTCGGTTTCAATGATATTTTCTCCCGCTACGTTGAAGCGGTAGGTCGCGAAGGCGATGTATTGCTGGGGATCTCTACCTCCGGTAACTCTGCAAACGTGATCAAAGCGATCGCAGCGGCGCGTGAGAAGGGGATGAAAGTGATCACCCTGACCGGTAAAGATGGCGGCAAAATGGCTGGCACGGCGGATATTGAAATTCGCGTTCCGCACTTTGGTTATGCCGACCGCATTCAGGAGATCCACATTAAAGTGATCCATATCCTGATCCAGTTAATTGAAAAAGAGATGGTTAAGTAAGTCTGGCGTAGGCTGGATAAGGCGTTTACGCCGCATCCGGCACTTGTGCGCTGATGCCTGATGCGACGCTGACGCGTCTTATCATGCCTACAAATCTGTACCCGAACCGTAGGCCGAATAATGCATTCACGCCGCATCCGACCTGAAAATTCTTAAATCAATCTTCGCCGGGGGCCATGCGCTCCCGCTGTTGTGGAGGTTACCCATGTGCGAATTGCTCGGGATGAGCGCTAACGTCCCTACCGATATCTGCTTTAGTTTCACCGGTCTGGTGCAGCGTGGTGGTGGAACCGGGCCACATAAAGATGGCTGGGGCATTACCTTTTACGAAGGTAAAGGCTGTCGCACATTTAAAGATCCACAACCCAGCTTTAATTCCCCCATCGCCAAACTTGTCCAGGACTACCCGATAAAATCCTGTTCGGTGGTGGCTCATATTCGCCAGGCCAATCGGGGCGAGGTGGCGCTGGAAAATACTCACCCGTTTACCCGCGAGTTATGGGGACGCAACTGGACTTATGCCCATAACGGGCAACTGACGGGGTACAAGTCACTGGAAACCGGCAACTTCCGTCCGGTAGGTGAAACCGACAGCGAAAAAGCCTTTTGCTGGCTGCTGCATAAATTAACACAGCGTTACCCGCGCACACCGGGCAACATGGCGGCAGTGTTTAAATATATCGCCTCACTGGCGGATGAACTGCGGCAGAAGGGCGTTTTCAACATGCTACTTTCGGACGGACGCTATGTAATGGCGTATTGCTCGACCAATCTGCACTGGATCACCCGCCGCGCGCCGTTTGGCGTGGCAACGTTGCTGGATCAGGATGTGGAAATCGACTTCAGCTCGCAGACCACACCGAATGATGTGGTCACGGTGATTGCGACACAGCCGCTGACGGGCAATGAAACCTGGCAAAAGATTATGCCAGGCGAATGGCGCTTATTTTGCCTCGGGGAGCGTGTAGTTTGATGCCAGCTGTGGCTGCACCACTTCATGGCTCAACGGTTTGCTGACGACGTAACGGCCATTGACCACAGAAACGGTTGGTGGCTTACGGGTTTGCTCAAAGTAGTCGTAACCCGGCTTCAGTTGCTCCCAGAAGTCCTTAAAGTTGGAATATTTATGGCGCTGCATGTTGGCGTCGGTCATGCGGAAAGGATAAATACTTACCTGCACACTCGGCTGACCAAACACCAGCGCGCCAGTAACGAACTGGAAGATCTCATCAATACCTTGATTGGTCATCGCGTAGCAGCCGATGGAAACACAATCGCCGTGGATCATCAGGTATTTCCCTTCATAACCATGCGCACGGTCATAGGCATTGGGGAAACCAATATTAATCGCTTTGTAGTAACGGCTGTCTGGTTTTAACTGATTACGCTGGACGCTATAAAACCCTTCCGGGCTTTTGAAATCGCCCTGACGCTGTTTTGGCCCTAAACCGCCGGAATATTTACAGATTTTATAACTATCGAGCAGTTGATATTGCTCGCCCATTTTGACGTAGAGATCGAGCGTACGTTCTTCCTTGAAGATCTGGATGTAGACAGGGGAGCCCATCAACTGCTGCTTATACTCTTTGCTCACTGGCGTGGTCGAGCTACTGCTGCCCAGCAAACCGGCAAACGAAACGCACGGGATCAACAACATCGCAAGAATTAATGCGATTTTACGCATACTGCTTATTCCTTGATAAAACGGTTACACACGCCAGGACGGCAAAATGGATCCCAAATCGGAATAGTCTGGATTTGGAAGGCTCACATTATCACCAAAAGAGTTTTACGCAAGCCTGTCGGCGCAGGGTTTACAAATTTCATCGGAAGCGGGCTTTACCCAAATAGCGCCGCGTGAGTTCCAGTTCTCTCAAATCGTAAAAGTTTATCGGTAAGTTTGTAAATCAGGATCCAGTCCGGTTCAACATGAGCATCGCGATAACCTTTCCATGAACCTTGCAGCGGGTGGTCTTTATAAACAGCTGGAAGTGGTAAAGTATTATTGATAAGAAGCGTCATAAGATATTTCAATTTATTCATATCCTTATGACGCTTTTGTGCAAGTTTTACATCCTTTGAAAATTGTCCCGAGTATTCAATATCCCTTTGAATCATATTTAAATTCCTAATTGATCAAATAAATCATCGGCGTCTTTGGCCTTATGAACATCAACGCCAGCTTCGCTGTTTTTAATTGATTGAATGGTTAATTGATTAGGCTCGCGTAAATCAAACGGCAATGCCTTTTCACGCGCGACTTTTGTGAGGGTTATGCGAACCAGGTCAGAGATGGTCAGCCCCATCCCGGCCAGTACGTCCGCCGCCTGATTCTTCAGATCTTCATCGATTCGGGCGCGAACAAACGCGTTAGCAGCCATTGGGGTATCTCCTGTGCTGTATATTTATTCAGCTTGAATTGTAGCTCAAATGAGCAACAACGACAATCCATGAGTAATTTAATAAACGGATGTTTTTACATAATTAACTGAAATATATTTATTAATTTTATAATAATGGTTTATTAAGTTTGTTCAGGTACGGGCCGGGATACACTGCAACATCAATGCATGACCAGCCATTATTGAGAATGTCTTTGCCGTCGATTCCCTCTTTTGTGTTGTCGGGATTATTGTTGCTTTGCTTGCCGTTTTCTTCATTTGCCAGCGCCACCGCATCACATATCTCTTTCAGCTACGCCGCCCGCCAGCGGATGCAAAACCGTACGCGATTGCTAAAGCGATACCACGCGCATCTGAAAAAACAGGCCAGCTACATTGTGGAAGGCGATGCACAAAGCAGAAGGGCGCTGCGCCAGCACAACCGGGAGCAGATAAAACAGCATCCTGAGTGGTTCCCTGCACCGTTGAAGTTGAGCGATAAACATTGGCAGGCGCTGGCGGAAAACAACCATTTCTTAAGCAGCGACCATCTGCATAACATCACCGAAGTAGCGATTCACCGTCTGGAGCAGCAGCTTGGTAAGCCTTACGTCTGGGGAGGTACGCGGCCTGATAAAGGCTTCGACTGTAGCGGGTTGGTTTTTTATGCCTACAACAAGATCCTCGAGGCGAAACTCCCGCGCACGGCCAATGAGATGTATCACTACCGTCGGGCAACCATTGTGGCAAATAACGACCTGCGCCGGGGAGATTTGCTGTTTTTCCATATTCACAGCCGCGAGATTGCCGACCATATGGGCGTGTATCTGGGAGACGGTCAGTTTATCGAGTCGCCGCGCACCGGGGAAACCATTCGGGTAAGTCGGTTAGCTGAACCTTTCTGGCAGGATCATTTTTTAGGCGCGCGGCGGATTTTGACGGAAGAGACGATTTTGTAAATGGGTAATATTGACGACCTGTTTACATCTGGGCTGAAAACTCACGTTCTAAGACATCAATAATGAGCTGGTTTTTTGAAATGGAATGTTGTCTGGCGACGATGGTCAGCCGCGAATCGATGTGATGCGGCACACGAAGCGTCAGGCGTTTTTGCTCTTCTTCTTCACGAAAAGGGGCAATACCGTCCTCTTCACAATCCGCCATCCACTCATCCAGAGCGCTTTCGCCTTCACGATATAATGCCTCAATACTTGTGGCTACAAAGTCACAATAACCGTTTACATTGAGGAACTTGCCGCGAAATGCGTTGATATCGGCTTCAAATGTCACTGCGGCTGGTTGACCTTTAATTGTGATAATGTTCGATGCTTTATTCATAATCTACCCCTACACAGTTAACAAACCACTCCTTAAGACCTGCTACTGCGCCTTTATCCATCACATTCTTTGGATGCGGCTCATGTGTGCTGAATTTGGTCGTTCCAATCTGAAATTTTCGTCTGGAGCCGTTGTTATTTTTTATTGATCCACCCACCGCTTTAATGAGAGCAACAACATCATCCCATTTAATTCCAGATTTTGGCGGCTCCGTCATTACATCGTCGAATGTTTTTCTATGACGAGAGCCTAGCGCGCTGACCTTAATCATACTATCAATCCATGACGTCATTGTATGGTGTCATCGTAGTCTCTTTGCAGTGTGACGTCAATTAATGGTGTCAGGTGCTGCAAAGTATGGAAAAGAATCCTCAATCAACTCAACGCCCCCATAATCTTCAACTCCAGCTCGTCCGGCACTTCGTTATACGACAGCACATGCAACCCCGGCGCAAATAACCTCGCATAACGCGCCAGCAACGGGCGCAGCTGCGGCGGCACCAGCAGCACCGGGTCTTTACCTGCCGCTTTCATCTGCTCCTTCACCTGCGGCATCGTGCTCTGGAACTGGTTGAGCATATTTGGGTCAACCGGCACGCTATCGAGCATCACTTTGCCGGCCTGTTGCGCCTGATTCACCACGTTGGTCAGCAGATTTTCCAGCTCATTATTCAGCGTATACACCGTCAGCTCCTGCTTGCGAACGAACGGATGGGTAATGCTGCGCCGCAGTGCCAGGCGCACATCGGCCGCCAGCAGAATATGATCTTTGGTGACGGTGCTACTGGCGACCAGCACGGTGGCGATGGTGACGATATCGCGCAGGGAAACGCCTTCGGTCAGCAGTGCCCGGTACACTTTCAGCAACTGGCTGTAATTCAGCGCCGCACTCAAATCCTCTGCCAGGCGCGGTGCCATTGACGACAAACGGTTATGCAGCTGAGTAATATCGTCATAGTTAAACAAATCAGGAATATAGCTGCGCACAATCTTATTCACATGCGTGGCAATTACGCTGGCGCTGTCGATCACCTGATACCCCATATTCAGCGCCTTCGCCTTCTGCGCGGGCTGAATCCAGGTCACCGGCATCCCGTACGCCGGGTCGTTCCCCAGCACGCCGTCAATCTCGCCGTAGGTTTCGCTGGAGGGCAGGGCCATCAGTTTATCCGCCGGAATATCCGCTTCATCAGCCTTAATGCCGTTGATGAAAATGGCGTACTGGCTGGGCTTGAGGCGGAAGTTTTCCCGAATGCGGATCTCCGGCAGCAGCACGCCGTTGCCGTCGGAAATCACCTGCCGCACGCCGCGAATACGCTGGGTGAGCGGGTTGCCCTGCGCTTTGTCCACCAGCGCCACCAGCTTGTAACCGAGGCTTAAACTGATGGGCTCGATCAGCGGAATGGTTTCCCAACTGACCTGTTGATCGCTGGTTTCAGTGATGGTGCGGGTCAGCGTTTCGAGGCTTTTCTCTTCCGCCTCCGCCGCCTGCGGGCGTTTGCTCATTCGCCAGCCGGTAAAACCAAGCAGGGCGCTGAACATCAGGAACGGGAAGTGCGGCATTCCCGGCACCACCGCCAGCACGAACATAATCCCGGTGGCGGTGTAGAGCACCGACGGGCTTGCCAGCAACTGGTGGCGCACGTCATGGGCAATATCGCCGTTGTCGCTGACGCGGGTGACGATAATCGCCGCCGCGGTGGAAAGCAGCAGGGACGGGATCTGCGCCACCAGGCCGTCGCCGATGGTCATCAGCACATATTGCTGGAAGGCGGCATCGGCGCTCAGGTTGTATTTGAAGATCCCGATACAAACGCCGCCAATCAGGTTGATCGCCAGAATCATCATCCCGGCGATGGCATCCCCGCGCACAAACTTCGATGCCCCGTCCATCGCGCCGTAGAAATCGGCCTCGCTGGCAACATCTTTGCGGCGGGTCTGCGCCTGCGCCTGGTTGATCAACCCGGCGTTAAGATCGGCGTCAATCGCCATTTGCTTGCCGGGCATCGCGTCCAGGGTAAAGCGGGCAGAAACCTCGGAAATACGCTCAGCCCCTTTGGTGACGACAATAAAGTTGATTGTCAACAGCGTCAGTAAATCCGAGCGTGAAAGCATTATCGCCGCGCTGCACGGGCAGTCGATTTTCAATGGCGGCGGGCTATCGCCGTTAAATAAAATCAGCCCGACGCATCCGCTGAAACCTGCCACCGTGGCGGTGCCGGAAGAGACGGAGAAAAAAGCCCGCGACGTCAACGAGAAAACGGCGCTACTGAAGAAGAAGTCCGCCACTGAGCTTGGCGAGCTGGCGACCAGTATCAACACCATCGCCCGCGATGCGCATATGGAAGCCAATCTGGAGATGGAGATTGTCCCGCAGGGATTACGCGTGCTGATTAAAGATGACCAGAACCGCAATATGTTTGAACGCGGCAGCGCGAAGATTATGCCGTTCTTTAAAACTCTGCTGGTGGAGCTCGCGCCGGTATTCGACTCGCTCGATAACAAAATTATTATTACCGGGCATACCGATGCGATGGCCTATAAAAGCAATATCTACAACAACTGGAACCTTTCGGGCGATCGTGCGCTCTCGGCCCGTCGGGTGCTGGAAGACGCCGGAATGCCGGAAGATAAAGTGATGCAGGTGAGCGCAATGGCGGACCAGATGCTGCTGGACGCGAAAAATCCGCAAAGCGCGGGTAACCGGCGCATTGAGATTATGGTGCTCACCAAAAGCGCGTCTGATACGTTGTATCAATATTTTGGTCAGCATGGGGATAAGGTGGTGCAGCCGCTGGTGAAAAAGCTGGATAAGCAGCAGGTGCTTTCGCAGCGAACGCGTTAAATGCTGAATCTTTACGCATTTCTCAAACTCTGAAATCACTGTATACTTTACCAGTGTTGAGAGGTGAGCAATGCGTAAAATCATTCATGTGGATATGGACTGCTTTTTCGCCGCGGTGGAGATGCGCGACAATCCCGCCCTGCGCGATATCCCTATTGCTATTGGCGGCAGCCGCGAACGCCGGGGGGTGATCAGCACCGCCAATTATCCCGCGCGTAAATTTGGCGTGCGTAGCGCAATGCCAACCGGCATGGCGCTCAAACTGTGTCCGCATCTCACCTTGCTTCCAGGGCGCTTTGACGCCTACAAAGAAGCGTCAAATCATATCCGCGAAATCTTCTCTCGCTACACATCGCGTATTGAGCCGCTGTCACTGGATGAAGCCTATCTCGACGTCACCGACAGCGTACATTGCCACGGCTCTGCGACCCTTATCGCTCAGGAAATCCGCCAGACGATCTTCAACGAGCTGCAACTGACGGCGTCTGCGGGCGTTGCGCCGGTCAAGTTTCTCGCCAAAATCGCCTCTGATATGAATAAACCCAACGGACAGTTTGTGATTACGCCGGCGGACGTCCCGGCATTTCTGCAAACCTTACCGCTGGCAAAAATTCCCGGTGTCGGCAAAGTCTCGGCGGCAAAACTGGAAGCGATGGGGCTGCGGACCTGCGGCGATGTACAAAAGTGTGATCTGGTGACGTTGCTTAAACGCTTTGGCAAATTTGGTCGCATTTTGTGGGAGCGTAGTCAGGGGATTGACGAGCGCGACGTTAACAGCGAAAGGTTGCGAAAATCCGTCGGTGTAGAACGCACCATGGCGGAAGATATTCATCACTGGTCTGAATGTGAAGCGATCATCGAGCGGCTTTACCCTGAACTGGAGCGTCGTCTGGCAAAGGTAAAACCTGATTTACTGATTGCCCGCCAGGGGGTGAAATTAAAGTTCGACGATTTTCAGCAAACCACCCAGGAACACGTCTGGCCGCGGCTGAATAAAGCTGACTTGATCGCCACTGCGCGTAAAACCTGGGATGAACGCCGGGGCGGACGCGGTGTGCGACTGGTGGGGCTGCATGTGACGTTGCTTGATCCGCAAATGGAAAGACAACTGGTGCTGGGATTATGAATAATATACAAATAAGAGACTATCAGCCTGGCGATTTTCAGCAGCTATGCGCTATTTTTATTAGAGCGGTTACGATGACCGCCAGTCAGCATTATTCACCACAACAAATTGCCGCCTGGGCGCAGATTGATGAACATCGATGGAAAGAGAAACTCGCGAAATCACAAGTGCGGGTTGCGGTGATTAATACACAACTGGTCGGCTTTATTACCTGCATTGAGCATTATATCGATATGTTATTTGTTGATCCGAAATACAACCGCTGCGGGGTTGCCAGCGCTTTGTTAAAACCTTTGATTAAGTCTGAATCCGAACTTACGGTAGATGCCAGCATAACCGCAAAACCCTTTTTTGAACGTTATGGTTTTCAGACAGTTAAGCAGCAGCGCGTTGAATGCCGGGGAGCGTGGTTTACTAATTTTCATATGCGATATAAACCGCAACACTAAATCCAGCTTGCAATGAAAATAACGCCCGCCTAATATGTGCGCGTTTTCTTATTCCACAAACTGCAAGGAGGTAAATCATGAAAAATCCTTTATCAATGACTCTTTGCAGACCTTTCCAGGATTAATTCTTTTTTTCTTGCCCTGGATTCGTCTGCCATTTCCTGATTTTTATATTTATATACTCTAAATAATTCGAGTTGCAGGAAGGCGACAAGCGAGTGAATCCCCAGGAGCTTACTAAAGTAAGTGACTGGGGTGAACGAACGCAGTCGCAGTACATGCAACTTGAAGTATGACGAGTATAAATGGAATGGTACATGGGCAAATATATTCGTCCCTTATCCGATGCGGTATTTACCATCGCATCTGATGACCTGTGGATCGAGAGTTCAGCGATCCAACAATTACACACCACGGCAAATTTACCCGACATGCAACGCGTCGTAGGGATGCCAGATTTACACCCTGGACGCGGCTATCCGATTGGCGCAGCGTTCTTCTCCGTAGGCCGTTTTTACCCGGCACTGGTCGGCAATGATATCGGCTGCGGTATGGCGCTATGGCAAACAGATATTCTCGCGCGTAAATACAACGCCGATAAGTTTGAAAAGCGATTATCTGCGCTGGATGACGTTGCTGAAGAAAGCTGGCTGGAGGAAAACCTGCCGTCAGCGTTTGCACAGCATCCGTGGCGCTGCGCGCTTGGCTCTATCGGTGGCGGTAACCACTTTGCAGAACTGCAACAGATTGATCAAATCATGGACGCGGAACTGTTTGCACTGTCAGGTCTGGATGCGCAGCATCTGCAACTGCTGGTCCATAGCGGCTCGCGTGGTTTAGGGCAGTCTATTTTACAGCGGCATATTGCCTCGTTTTCGCATCATGGTTTGCCGGAAGGCAGTGACGACGCGCTAAGTTATATTGCGGAACATGATGATGCGCTGGCGTTTGCGCGTATTAATCGCCAGCTGATCGCTTTGCGCATAATGCAACAAGTTAAGGCCAACGGAAATTCGGTTCTGGATGTGGCGCATAACTTTGTTAGCGCATGTCGAATCGGCGATCAACAAGGATGGTTACACCGTAAAGGGGCTACGCCGGATGACAACGGTCTGGTGATTATTCCCGGTTCACGCGGTGATTACTCCTGGCTGGTTAAGCCTGTTGCGAACGAAAAAACGCTCCACTCGCTGGCGCATGGGGCAGGGCGTAAATGGGGGCGCACCGAGTGTAAAGGGCGTCTGGCAGCGAAATACACAGCGACGCAGCTCTCACGTACTGAACTTGGCAGCCGGGTAATTTGTCGCGATAAACAACTCATCTTTGAAGAAGCGCCACAAGCCTATAAATCGGCTGAAAGTGTGGTGCAATGTCTGGTGCAGGCCGGTTTAATTATTCCTGTCGCGCAACTGCGTCCGGTGCTGACGCTCAAAAACAGTGGAGGGAAAAAAGGATGATCTTGCTACAACTCTCCTCAGCTCAGGGGCCGGAAGAATGTTGTCTCGCAGTGAAAAAGGCACTGGACAGGCTGATTAAAGAAGCTGCCCGACAAGACGTCGCGGTAACGGTGCTGGAAACAGAAACGGGTCGCTACTCTGACACACTACGTTCGGCGCTGGTTTCACTTGATGGCGACAACGCATGGGCACTAAGCGAAAGCTGGTGTGGCACTATCCAGTGGATTTGTCCGAGTCCGTATCGCCCTCATCATGGGCGCAAAAACTGGTTTCTGGGCATTGGGCGTTTTACTGCAGATGAGCAGGAGCAATCCGATGCGATCCATTATGAGACGCTGCGTTCGTCGGGGCCGGGCGGTCAACATGTCAATAAAACCGACTCGGCTGTGCGCGCCACGCATTTGGCATCCGGTATTAGTGTGAAGGTTCAGTCAGAGCGCAGTCAGCATGCTAACAAACGGCTGGCGCGATTACTGATTGCCTGGAAGCTGGAACAGCAACAACAGGAACATAGTGCGGCGCTGAAATCGCAGCGGCGAATGTTCCATCACCAGATTGAACGTGGCAACCCGCGACGGACGTTTACAGGGATGGCTTTTATCGAAGGATAAGAAAGGATGAAACTGCCGGAAGGCGATCAAACGCCATCCGGCAGCAAATCAAAAAATTACTTCGCCGGAATTTCTTTCAGCAGTTCTGTCAGCAGTGTCCAGTAATGGCCTACGCTTTCGATGTGAACTTGCTCATCCGGAGAGTGTGGACCGGTGATGGTTGGCCCGATAGAAACCATGTCCATTTCCGGATACGGCTTTTTAAACAGGCCACATTCCAGACCCGCGTGAATAATCTGGATGTTCGGCGTCTTGTTGAACAGACGCTGATAGGTTTCACGTACCAGATGCATCACCGGAGAGTTAGCGTCCGGCTGCCAGCCAGGATATGCGCCTTTCGCTTCGGTTTTCGCGCCTGCCAGTTTACCCAGCGAATCCAGCATGCTCACCACGTAGTCTTTACCGCTGTCGATCAGAGAACGGATCAGGCAGTGAATTTCTACGTTGTTGTCGGTCATGGTCACGACACCGACGTTCAGTGAGGTTTCAACCACGCCTTTTGCCACGTCGGAGTTGCGGATCACACCGTTCGGGGTGGCGTTCAGCAGACGAATAAAGGTATCGCGAGATTTCGCAATCAGGGCAGCTTTATCGTTCGCAACAGAGTCCAGCAACAAGGCCAGATTTTTCTCTTTCTCTGCCAGCTCGTTTTTCAGGATCTCCTGATAGGTATTCACCAGCGTTTTCAGGGCGTCGACTTTATCAGCTGCGACAGCAATGGTCGCAAAGGCTTCACGCGGGATGGCGTTACGCAGTGTGCCGCCGTTGAAATCGATAAGACGCAGGTCCAGTTCTTCTGCATGTCCCGCCAGGAAGCGCACCAGCAGTTTGTTCGCGTTACCCAGGCCAACGTGGATTTCACCGCCGGAGTGACCGCCTTTCAGACCTTTTAAGGTTAATTTGAAGGTTTCAAAACCAGCCGGAACGGCTTCACGATCTAAATGCAGGTTGGAGGTGAAGTCGATACCCCCAGCACAACCCATGTAGATTTCACCTTCTTCTTCGGAGTCGGTGTTAATCAGAATGTCAGCCTGCAACCAGTTGCTCTGTAAGCCGAACGCCCCGTCCATACCGGCTTCTTCGGTCATGGTTAGCAGCACTTCCAGCGGGCCGTGAACCACGTTTTCGTCAGCCAGAACCGCCAGTGCAGAGGCCATACCAATGCCGTTATCCGCGCCCAGCGTGGTACCGCGCGCTTTAACCCATTCGCCATCAATATAAGGCTGGATAGGATCTTTAGTGAAATCGTGCACGGTATCGTTATTTTTCTGCGGCACCATATCGAGGTGGGCCTGCAAGACGACTGGTTTACGATTTTCCATACCTGCGGTAGCAGGTTTACGAATCAGGATATTACCCACCTGATCGCGTTCGACATGGAAACCTTTCTCTTTTGCCCAACCAACAATGTATTCAGCGAGTTGCTCTTCATGATAGGACGGGTGAGGAATAGAACAGATTTTGGCAAAAATATCCCACAGCGGCTGTGGAGATAATTGAGACAGTTCAGACACGTTAAGTCTCCTTGTCGATCACCCGCAAAACAGTATTGCAGGTCACAGGGTTAGCAGAAAATGTTGTCAACACAAGACAGGCTTGCGAGATATGTTTGAGAATACCACTTTATCCCGCGTCAGGGAGAGGCTGTGCGTAAAAAGACGCGGACTCATGTGAAATACTGGTTTTTAGTGCGTCAGATCTCTATAATCTCGCGCAACCTATTTTCCCCTCGAACACTTTTTAAGCCGTAGATAAACAGGCTGGGACACTTCACATGAGCGAAAAATACATCGTCACCTGGGACATGTTGCAGATCCATGCACGTAAACTCGCAAGCCGACTGATGCCTTCTGAACAATGGAAAGGCATTATTGCCGTAAGCCGTGGCGGTCTGGTACCGGGTGCGTTACTGGCGCGTGAACTGGGTATTCGTCATGTCGATACCGTTTGTATTTCCAGCTACGATCACGACAACCAGCGCGAGCTTAAAGTGCTGAAACGCGCAGAAGGCGATGGCGAAGGCTTCATCGTTATTGATGATCTGGTGGATACCGGCGGTACTGCGGTTGCGATTCGTGAAATGTATCCAAAAGCGCACTTTGTCACCATCTTCGCTAAACCGGCAGGTCGTCCGCTGGTTGATGATTATGTTGTTGATATCCCACAAGATACCTGGATTGAACAGCCGTGGGATATGGGCGTCGTATTCGTCCCGCCAATCTCCGGTCGCTAATCTTTTCAACGCCTGGCACTGCCGGGCGTTGTTCTTTTTAACTTCAGGCAGGTTACAATAGTTTCCAGTAAGTATTCTGGAGGCTGCATCCATGACACAGGCAAACCTGAGCGAAACCCTGTTCAAACCCCGCTTTAAACATCCTGAAACCTCGACGCTAGTCCGCCGCTTTAATCACGGCGCACAACCGCCTGTGCAGTCGGCCCTTGATGGTAAAACCATCCCCCACTGGTATCGCATGATAAACCGTCTGATGTGGATCTGGCGCGGCATTGACCCACGTGAAATCCTCGACGTTCAGGCGCGTATTGTGATGAGCGATGCTGAACGTACCGACGATGATTTATACGATACGGTGATTGGCTACCGCGGCGGCAACTGGATTTATGAATGGGCCACCCAGGCGATGGTGTGGCAACAAAAAGCTTGTGCGGAAGAAGATCCACAACTCAGTGGTCGTCACTGGCTGCATGCGGCCACGTTGTACAACATTGCCGCCTATCCTCATCTGAAAGGGGATGACCTGGCCGAGCAAGCGCAGGCTTTGTCAAACCGTGCCTATGAAGAGGCCGCCCAACGTCTGCCGGGCACGATGCGGCAGATGGAGTTTACCGTACCAGGCGGTGCGCCCATCACCGGCTTTTTGCATATGCCGAAAGGCGATGGCCCGTTCCCGACGGTATTAATGTGTGGTGGTCTGGATGCGATGCAGACGGATTATTACAGTCTGTATGAACGTTATTTTGCCCCGCGCGGCATTGCGATGCTGACTATTGATATGCCGTCGGTGGGCTTTTCTTCAAAATGGAAGCTCACCCAGGACTCCAGCCTGTTGCATCAGCACGTCTTAAAGGCGCTGCCTAACGTCCCGTGGGTGGATCACACCCGTGTCGCGGCCTTTGGTTTCCGTTTTGGCGCTAACGTTGCTGTGCGTCTGGCATATCTTGAATCGCCGCGTCTGAAAGCGGTTGCCTGTCTTGGTCCGGTAGTTCATACCCTGTTGAGTGATTTTAAGTGCCAGCAACAGGTGCCGGAAATGTATCTTGACGTTCTGGCGAGTCGCTTGGGGATGCATGATGCTTCCGATGAAGCGTTGCGTGTGGAACTGAATCGTTATTCATTAAAAGTGCAAGGATTGCTGGGCCGTCGCTGCCCAACGCCAATGTTATCAGGCTACTGGAAGAACGATCCGTTCAGCCCGGAAGAGGACTCACGCTTAATCACCTCATCATCTGCTGATGGTAAATTGTTAGAGATTCCATTTAATCCGGTGTATCGGAATTTTGACAAAGGTCTTCAGGAAATCACGAGCTGGATCGAAAAACGATTGTGTTAAAAATTTGCTAAATTTTACCAGTTTGGTAAAACAGGTGCATCACAACAGGAGATCGCAATGACGTTACCGAGTGGACACCCGAAGAGCAGATTGATCAAAAAATTTACCGCACTAGGCCCCTATATTCGTGAAGGTAAGTGCGAAGATAATCGATTCTTTTTCGATTGTCTGGCTGTATGCGTCAACGTGAAACCAGCGCCGGAAGTGCGTGAGTTCTGGGGTTGGTGGATGGAGCTTGAAGCGCAGGAATCCCGTTTTACTTACAGCTACCAGTTTGGTCTGTTCGATAAAGCAGGCGACTGGAAGAACGTTCCGGTAAAAGATGCCGAAGTGGTTGAGCGACTGGAACATACCCTGCGTGAGTTTCATGAGAAGCTGCGTGAACTGCTGACGACACTGAATCTGAAGCTGGAACCGGCGGATGATTTTCGTGATGAACCGGTGAAGTTAACCGCGTGAGTGAAAAGTGCCGGATGCGCCGCATCCGGCAATCTCCATTAAAACTGATAGGTCATCCCAACCGCGACAATATCATCATTATTAATATTTAATTTGTTATCGCTGTCCAGTTGGTTGATTTTATAATCAACAAAAACTGACATATTTTTGTTGAAATAATATGTAGCACCGACATCAATATAATTGACCAGATCCTCATCACCGATGCCCTCAATATCTTTCCCTTTCGATAAGACATAACCCAGCGATGGACGCAGGCCAAAGTCGAATTGGTATTGAGCGACTGCTTCAAAGTTCTGCGTCTTATTGGCAAAGCCGCCAGAGATTGGCGTCATTTTACGCGTTTCAGAATAGAAAGTTGCCAGGTAAATATTATTGGCATCGTATTTCAGGCCTGTTGCCCATGCTTCTGCACGCTTGCCCGTGCCACGGCTTTGCAGGTTCTGCTCGTTGGTGCGATCGGAGTTGGTATAGGCCCCACTAATGGCAAAATCGCTGCCGCCAAAGTCATATGTCAATGACGTGCCGAAGCCATCACCGTTTTGCTTTTTAACGTCGCGGTTTTCGTTTTTTCCTTGATATTGCAGGGTTAAGTTCAGACCATCGATAACGCCGAAGAAGTCGGTGTTCCGATACGTTGCCAGACCGCTGGCGCGTTTGGTCATAAAGTTGTCGGTCTGCGCGGAGGAATCGCCGCCGAATTCCGGGAACATATCGGTCCAGGCTTCCACGTCATACAGCGCCCCCAGGTTACGACCATAGTCGAAAGAACCCAAATCTTTATATTTCAACCCGGCAAAGGCAAGACGCGTTTTTTGCTGAGCAGTATCACTCTCTGCTTTATTTCCGGCAAACTCTGCTTCCCAGCGACCATAACCGGTCAGTTGATCGTTAATTTGTGTTTCGCCTTTAAAACCAAAACGGATATAACTTTGGTCGCCATCTTTACTGTCATTATCGCTCATATAATGCATGGCTTTAACTTTGCCATAGATATCCAGTTTATTACCGTCTTTGTTATATATTTCTGCGGCCTGTACGGATGCCGATGCCACAATGCCCATCACCACTAATGCCAGAGTGCTCTTTTTCATTTTCATTCCTGATTTTAATTAACGCGCGAATATTCAGCGGGAGAGCCCCGTTGAAAACAGGAAAGTTTTTAACCTGAGATTGTTAAAGATATATTACAGATTAATGATATTCTTAAAATGTGGTAATTTATTAAATCTGTAATAAAAGCGTAAACAACTGCCGCTACGCTTGCTGATCCCGCGCAACAAAACGCCATGCTTTGCTTGCAGATGGTTGGCAACCGGCGACAGTCCTGCTAAAACGTTCGTTTGATATCATTTTCCCTAAAATTGAATGGCAGAGAATCATGAGTGACAGCCAGACGCTGGTGGTAAAACTCGGCACCAGTGTGCTAACAGGCGGATCGCGCCGCCTGAACCGTGCCCATATCGTTGAACTTGTTCGCCAGTGCGCGCAGCTACATGCCGCCGGGCATCGGATTGTAATTGTGACGTCGGGGGCGATTGCCGCCGGACGTGAGCACCTGGGTTACCCGGAACTGCCAGCGACTATCGCCTCGAAACAACTTCTGGCGGCGGTAGGGCAGAGTCGACTGATTCAACTGTGGGAACAGCTGTTTTCGATTTATGGCATTCACGTCGGGCAGATGCTGCTAACTCGTGCTGATATGGAGGACCGTGAACGCTTCCTGAACGCCCGCGACACCTTGCGTGCACTGCTCGATAACAACATCGTTCCGGTAATCAATGAGAACGATGCTGTCGCTACTGCAGAGATTAAAGTCGGCGATAACGATAACCTTTCGGCACTGGCGGCGATTCTGGCAGGTGCCGATAAACTGTTGTTGCTGACCGATCAAAAAGGTTTGTATACCGCTGACCCGCGTAGCAATCCGCAGGCAGAACTGATTAAAGATGTGTACGGCATTGATGACGCACTGCGCGCGATTGCTGGTGACAGCGTTTCAGGTCTTGGAACCGGCGGCATGAGCACTAAATTGCAGGCCGCTGACGTGGCTTGCCGTGCGGGTATCGACACCATTATTGCCGCGGGCAGTAAGCCGGGTGTCATTGGTGATGTGATGGAAGGTATTTCCGTCGGTACGCTGTTCCATGCCCAGGCGACTCCGCTTGAAAACCGCAAACGTTGGATTTTCGGTGCGCCGCCTGCGGGTGAAATCACGGTAGATGAAGGGGCAACCGCCGCCATTCTTGAACGCGGCAGCTCCCTGTTGCCGAAAGGCATTAAAAGCGTAACCGGCAACTTCTCGCGTGGTGAAGTCATTCGCATTTGCAACCTTGAAGGTCGCGATATCGCCCACGGCGTCAGTCGTTACAACAGCGATGCATTACGCCGTATTGCCGGACACCACTCGCAAGAAATTGATGCAATACTGGGATATGAATACGGCCCGGTTGCCGTTCACCGTGATGATATGATTACCCGTTAAGGAGCAGCCGATGCTGGAACAAATGGGCATTGCCGCGAAGCAAGCCTCGTATAATTTAGCGCAACTCTCCAGTCGCGAAAAAAATCGCGTGCTGGAAAAAATCGCCGATGAACTGGAAGCACAAAGCGAAAGCATCCTCAATGCTAACGCCCAGGATGTTGCTGACGCGCGTGCCAATGGCCTTAGCGAAGCGATGCTAGACCGCCTGGCACTGACGCCCGCACGGCTGAAAAGCATTGCCGATGATGTGCGCCAGGTGTGTAACCTCGCCGATCCAGTGGGGCAGGTAATTGATGGCGGGGTGCTGGACAGCGGCCTGCGTCTGGAACGCCGTCGCGTGCCGCTGGGGGTGATTGGCGTGATTTATGAAGCGCGCCCGAACGTGACGGTAGATGTCGCTTCGCTGTGCCTGAAAACCGGTAACGCGGTGATCCTGCGCGGCGGCAAAGAAACGTGTCGCACTAACGCGGCAACGGTGGCGGTGATTCAGGACGCCCTGAAATCCTGTGGCTTACCGGCGGGTGCCGTGCAGGCGATTGATAATCCTGACCGTGCGCTGGTCAGTGAAATGCTGCGTATGGATAAATACATCGACATGCTTATCCCGCGCGGCGGGGCTGGTTTGCATAAACTGTGCCGCGAGCAGTCGACGATTCCGGTAATCACAGGTGGTATAGGCGTATGCCATATTTACGTTGATGAAAGTGCAGAGATCGCTGAAGCATTGAAAGTGATTGTCAACGCGAAAACTCAGCGCCCGAGCACGTGTAATACGGTAGAAACGTTGCTGGTAAATAAAAACATCGCAGATAGCTTCCTGCCCGCATTAAGCAAGCAAATGGCGGAAAGCGGCGTGACATTACACGCTGACGCAACTGCGCTGGCGCAGTTGCAGGCAGGCCCCGCGAAGGTGGTGGCTGTTAAAGCCGAAGAGTATGACGATGAGTTCCTGTCATTAGACTTGAACGTCAAAATCGTCAGCGATCTTGACGATGCTATCGCCCATATTCGTGAACACGGCACGCAACATTCCGATGCGATCCTGACCCGCGATATGCGCAACGCCCAGCGTTTTGTTAACGAAGTGGATTCCTCCGCTGTTTACGTTAACGCCTCTACGCGTTTTACCGACGGCGGCCAGTTTGGTCTGGGGGCGGAAGTTGCGGTAAGCACACAAAAACTCCACGCGCGCGGCCCAATGGGGCTGGAAGCTCTGACCACCTACAAGTGGATCGGCATTGGTGATTACACCATTCGTGCGTAAATAAAACCGGGTGATGCAAAAGTAGCCATTTGATTCACAAGGCCATTGACGCATCGCCCGGTTAGTTTTAACCTTGTCCACCGTGATTCACGCTCGTGAACATGTCCTTTCAGGGCCGATATAGCTCAGTTGGTAGAGCAGCGCATTCGTAATGCGAAGGTCGTAGGTTCGACTCCTATTATCGGCACCATTAAAATCAATAAGTTACCTCACATTCAATTACACCACGCCTTTCTCCTGTGCCATATTTCTGCCATTGTAACCCTGGCAATTTCTCAAAATACTGTTCTGACATCAGGCAGTGCAGGTGCAGACATTTAAGCCAATTGCTGCCGCCATTCCTTGACGTGGTCAATCAGGGCGCGGAGCTTTGGTGCAATATTGCGACGCTGTGGGAAATACAGATAGAAGCCCGGAAATTGTGGAAGAAAGTCATCAAGCAGCGATACAAGCTTACCGCTTTCAATATATGGCCTGAACGTTTCCTGAGTGGCAATTGTTATTCCTCCGCCGGCAAGAGCCAGCCTCAACATCAGACGCAGATCATTCGTCGTAATCTGCGGTTCAATCGCAAGGTCGAAAGCTCTACCGTTTTCTTCAAATGGCCAGCGATAAGGCGCAACCTCCGGGGACTGACGCCAGCCGATACACTTATGATTCACAAGTTCGCGCGGATGAACAGGTGTGCTGTTGGCTGCGAGATAGGAGGGGGAGGCAACGACCATTTCACGCTGCTTACCGGTAAGGGGAACAGCAATCATGTCTTTTTCAATGACCTCTCCGAGCCTTACGCCAGCATCGTAACCTGCGGCAACGATATCGAATTCCTCATCCGTGACAACAATATCAAGCGTAACGGCTGGATTGGCAGCTGCAAACGAAGCGATTAGCGGACCTGAAAGAAATTCTTCTGCTATCGACGTCACCGCGATTCTGAGATGTCCACGTGGTACATGGTCAGAGACTATCTCTTCGAACGCTGCCTCAATACCGGATAAAGGTAATGACAACGATTTATGCAGCCGTTCTCCCGCTTCCGTCAAATTAACTGAGCGCGTGGTCCGCATTACAAGCATTGTCCCGAATGCATCTTCAAGACGTCTTATTCCCTGACTGACCGCTGAACGGGTAACGCCCAGTCGTGCGGCGGCTTTACTGAAATTACTCTCTTCTGCTACCGCGATAAAAATGGGTAAAAGATTAAGATCGATTTTCATTGTTTAATGCCGCTAACCATTGAGTACATTGAAAGCAGGATACTGGAACCAATCATAAAGTTCTATTATCTCTCCGAACACATTTGAAGGAGAACGTAATGGATAAGGTCATATTAATCACCGGCGCATCAAGTGGTATTGGGGAAGGTATTGCCAGAGAGCTGGGAACGGCAGGTGCAAAGGTTTTACTGGGAGCACGCAGACTTGAGCGTATCGAAGCCATTGCAAAAGAAATCTGCCGCGCAGGAGGAATTGCTAAAGCGCGGGAGTTGGATGTCACAGACCGACAGTCCATGGCAGATTTCGTGCAAGCAGCGCTGGATAGCTGGGGGCGAGTTGATGTTCTTATCAATAATGCGGGCGTTATGCCGCTTTCACCGCTTGCAGCAGGAAAACAAAATGAATGGGAGCTCACTATTGACGTGAATATCAAAGGCGTACTTTGGGGAATTGGCGCTGTACTTCCGGTGATGGAAGCACAGGGTTCCGGTCAGATAATCAATCTTGGTTCTATTGGTGCCCTTTCTGTTGTGCCCACAGGCGCAGTCTATTGCGCATCAAAATTTGCAGTACGGGCTATTTCTGATGGCTTACGGCAGGAAAGCTCGAAAATCCGTGTGACCTGCGTAAATCCTGGGGTTGTAGAAAGTGAACTGGCTTCAACCATTACCCATGTGGAAACCATGAAGTCAATGGACGCCTACCGTTCTGTTGCACTTCAACCCGCGGATATTGCCCGTGCTGTAAGGCATATTATTGAATCTCCCGAAAGCGTTGATACAACCGAAATTACCATCAGACCTACTGCATCTGCAAACTGAAGAATAACTTTTATATTCACGTTTTATTAAATAGGTCGGGAGGAGAATTTATATCCACCTGTTTTGCATAGCAAGATGCATTATGTATTGCTCACCCCGAAGGAGATGAAGGTTTAATTACAGAAGGAGTATTTTCTCTTAGAGTAAATATGACTCATGTTTAATACCTATGTATATACTACTCACCCTCTCAATTGTCAGGAGAATTAACGTGAATACTATCTGTTCTTTAATTGTTGTGGTTGCACTGTCTTTATTATCATTCAGTAGCGTCGCCAAAACGATTACTGCCGTCGGTTCAACCATTAACAGCACTGAAAAAGAAATTTCTTTACAGGCAGAAAAACAAGGGAAATCATATAAAATTCTGGGCGCGTTTTTTAAGAACAGAGTTTATATGATAGCAAAGTTAACACCAGTCAGTAAAAATGATGCTTCATAAGGCTCATGGTATAATTTTTAAGACATGATCAAGAAGCACGTCTATTGACTCAAAATTGTCATTTGTCAGGCAATGGAATACCTGACAAATGACGCTATCCCAATCTATTGTACCAGTCGTTCTGCTAATTCTACCGATGCTTCGGTCTGGAGTAGTAGAGTAATATTGGACACAGTTTTATTTTCTCTCTTTTTCGAGGGCTGTATATGATCAGGAAGAATACATCCCTAAGCGGTTAATGCTGGCGTAATCAATAGACCAGCATTAATCACAGATGATTACCAATCAGACAGAAATGGTTAAATCGTCGAATT
Source organism: Escherichia sp. MOD1-EC6021 (assembly GCF_002965245.1). Lineage (NCBI taxonomy): Bacteria > Pseudomonadati > Pseudomonadota > Gammaproteobacteria > Enterobacterales > Enterobacteriaceae > Escherichia > Escherichia sp. MOD1-EC6021. Next base: position 25,727 of record NZ_PTRU01000022.1, read on the forward strand.
CATATTTAATACGTTTTCTTACGCCGCTGAACAACTTGAAAAGCAGGGAAAGGATATATATTTTAAATATCAGTGAAGTAAATAGTTTATTGCCGTTATTAATAGAGATGGAGGAATAAATACGCGTATTCTACTATTGCAACAAAAACAACGATATTGATCGGTTTTCATAATGAAGTAACCTGACAGATATAAAAATGTTGATTGAGGCTAAATTCCCGGATGAAGGTTGTCGAGGGAGCCAGGTACTTTTTTCTTATGGGTGATCTCCATTGCTGGATAGTCCCCTTGTACAGATAAGTCCGCTCTTTCTCGCTCAAAGCGGCCCCTGGAATTGAACGCAGAATGACTACCTGACACAATATTGCACAGTGAAGAGTCGGTCGTTGTTAACGTTCAGATTTTCAATGTATCAATGACCATCCGCAGAGCGGGGGAGACGTTGCGATGAGGGTAATAGAGAAACAATCCCTCCATTCGCAGGCTGTAACGCTGCAACACTCTGATAAGCTTACCGTGTTCTAAATCATCCGCAACCAGTTCAACAGGAACATAGGCCAATCCGAGGCCCAGCCGTGCGGCTTCTGCTTCCATATAGCTGTCGGATAGGGCCCATTGCCCTTCAGGGCGATGAGTGATTTTTTTATCATCCTGATTGAGTTCCCACTGGTATACGCTGCCGTCGGCAAACTGATAGGCGATACAGGGATGCGCCTTTAAATCCGCCGGGGTTTGCGGAAAACCATAGCGACGAAAATGTTCCGGAGTCCCCACAATTGCCATCTCCATATCGGGCGTGATGCGTACCGCGACCATACCCTGGCCGACTTCAGGCCCCAGGCGGACACCAGCATCGAATCTTTCCTCGATGATATCGACGAACCGGCTCTCATTTATCAGTTCAAGCCGGATATCAGGATATCGCTGTTTAAATACCGCCAGCTTTGGCAGCAGGCATTTATCAATCGCGTGCTGGCTGGCATTGATACGCACCGTGCCGGAGGGCGTCTCTCGATAGTGCGCCAGTGTGGCAAGCCCAAGATCTAACATTTCAAATCCAGATGCCGTCTTCTGGTAGAGCTGCTCGCCTGCTTGCGTCAGCGACAGTTTACGCGTGGTGCGCACCAGCAGCTGGACGCCGAGCCTTTCTTCAAGCTCGCGAACAGAACGGCTGACTCCTGACTGAGCAAGACCCAGCCGCTGAGCCGCTGCGGTAAAGCTGCCTTCCCGCACCACCTGCATAAACAGGTACAGCTCGTTGTAGTTCTCCCTTTTCGCCATTGAAACATCCCCCCTTCATGCCGGCAATCTCCGCATTAATTTATAACAATATGGTATTAATCTTAGCATTAATCGCCCCCTAATCAGCACTAATTCTGCTCACTATAATGACCCCATCAAAGTAAAGCACCGCAGTGTTGTCCGTCGGAAACCTGTATCTCTCTGTTGTTTTTTATGGGGATTTTTATGAAAGCCTTCACCCGAACGCTAAAAACCGCGATGCCGACCATGCTGCTTTTCGCATCATTAAGTGGAGTCACGACAATGAGTTATGCTGATTCAACCAATCCTAATGCCCCTGTGTCCATGACAGATAAATGGGATAAAACGTTCGCCGAGAGCCAGAAAGTCGATCACCGTAAAGTCTCGTTCCCGAACCGATATGGCATCACCTTAGTGGGCGATCTTTACCTGCCTAAAGACCGTGGCGATCGCAAGCTGGCGGCGATTGCGGTCAGTGGGCCATTTGGCGCGGTGAAAGAGCAATCCAGCGGCCTGTATGCGCAGACGCTGGCGGAACGAGGGTTTGTTACCCTGGCGTTCGATCCTTCTTACACCGGGGAAAGCGGCGGCTATCCGCGAAACGTCGCCTCACCGGATATCAACACTGAAGATTTCAGCGCGGCGGTGGATTTCTTAGGGCTGCAAAAAGAGGTAGATCGCAACCGTATCGGGCTGCTCGGTATTTGTGGCTGGGGCGGCATGGCGCTGAACGACGTGGCGATGGATACCCGCGTTAAAGCGGTTGCTACCAGCGTGATGTATGACATGAGCCGGGCGATGGGCCATGGTGTGGGGGATGGCGAAGACCGTTATTCTACCGCCGACCGTCGTGCTGTTCTGCAATATCTGAATGAACAGCGCTGGAAGGATGCGCAGAGCGGAACGTTCGCTCACGGTGGTCATGATATTAATGTCGATAGCAACGGTAAGGTCAGTGCGGGCGAGCGTATTCTGCCAGAAACGCTGCCGGCAAATCCGCATCCGGTACTGAAAGAGTTCTTCGATTACTATCGTATGCCGCGTGGTTTTCATGCACGATCCGTGAACTCGACCGGGGCGTGGACGGCAACGATGCCGCTGTCGTTTATGAATATGCCGCTGCTCAGCTACGCCAGTGAAATCACCATCCCGACGCTGATTGTGACCGGTGAGAAAGCACATTCACGCTATTTTGCTGAAGATGCTTACAAGGCGGTTGGCAGTAAAGATAAAGAGCTGGTGGTGGTACCTGGGGCAAATCACGTGGACCTGTACGATAACGTGGCCGGAAAAATACCTTTCGCGAAGTTCGAACAATTTTTCCAGACCAAACTGAAATAAAACCTCTCCTGAATTGATGCAAAGCCACCGGCCATAGGCTGGTGGCTTTTATCCTGATCTTTGTGAAATTTCACTATGTCGACACTAAGCCAAACACCATCACCTCATCATCAGCACGCATACTGGGGCGGTATTTTTGCCATGACCCTGTGCGTGTTTGTGCTGATTGCTTCTGAATTTATGCCCGTCAGCCTGCTCACGCCGATTACCCGCGATTTAGGCGTGACGGAGGGGCTTGCTGGGCAGGGGATTGCTATCTCCGGCGCGCTGGCGGTTCTGACCAGCCTGACGCTTTCAACGCTAGCTGGAAAGATGAATCGTAAGTTCCTGCTGCTGGGGATGACGGTTCTGATGGCCGTATCGGGGCTTATTATTGCGCTGGCTTCCAGTTATCTGATGTATATGATCGGTCGCGCGATGATTGGTGTGGCGATTGGCGGATTCTGGTCGATGTCTGCGGCAACGGCGATTCGTCTGGTGCCGCAGCAACAGGTCACGCGTGCGCTGGCGATTTTCAATGCCGGTAATGCGCTGGCGACGGTCGTGGCCGCGCCGCTGGGAAGCTATCTGGGTGCCACGGTCGGATGGCGAGGCGCTTTCTTGTGCCTGGTGCCCATCGCGGTGGTCGCCTTTATCTGGCAGTGCATCAGCCTGCCCAGTATGGATGCGAATAAAAGCCACACGTCATTTGGCACGGTATTCCGCTTATTTAGCCGCCGCATGGTTGTGGTCGGCATGATAGCTTGTGGCCTGTTTTTCATGGGGCAGTTTGCGCTATTCACCTATGTGCGCCCGTTTCTGGAGTCGGTGACACGGGTTAATTCCTTAGGCTTGTCGTTGATTTTGCTGATTATCGGCGTGGCCGGTTTTATTGGCACGCTGGTTGTTTCGGCATTTCTCAACAGAAAATTCTACCCCACGCTGATGGCCATACCCGGACTTATGGCCGTCATTGCTATCGGTCTGATGCTTATCGGGCATCACGTCTGGACGGTCTCGCTGCTGTTAGGACTCTGGGGCATGCTGGCCACCGCCGCGCCAACCGGATGGTGGACATGGATTGCGCGTACGTTGCCTGACAACGCCGAAGCCGGAGGCGGGCTCATGGTCGCGGTGATTCAGCTCGCCATCGCCCTTGGATCAACGGCAGGAGGCATTGTGTTCGACCGCCTTGGCTGGCAGAGCACGTTTGCTATGAGTAGCGTGCTGCTCCTTTGCGCTGGCGTACTGACCTTTGTTACCGCACGCCAGAAGGCCAGTGCGCTTTAGTCCGGCGAGGGCGCGCGTTGCTGAATAAGTTACACAAGGCGATGAGCGCCCACTATGGGTTGGGCGCTCTTTTAAACGATTTAGGTGATTTTCTAAAACGGCTACTGCAGTTTTTTCTCTTAATTTATGGTATTTCCCCCGGAGGCGAGAAAGCGCTCTCCACGCCCGGCCGCAAGGATCACGACGACGGGGGCAGGCATGAATCCTCCTCCTGATGGAGACTTACAGAAGCGACTTCTGCCAGCACAGAGAGTGCCAGAGTATGCGCATCCCGGGCTTTGGGGAATATCCCGATGGGTGCCCGGATTTGCGCTGTCTCCTCCCTGGACCATCCTAGCTCGTGGAGCTTTTGCAGACGTAACGTGTGGGTTCGATAGCTCCCCAATGCGCCGAGATAAAAGGGTTTTGCCTCTCGCGCGGCCTGCAACACTGGCAGCTCCCGGTTGAGATCATGGCACAGCAAAATGACCGCCGTATCGGTATCGATCTGAGCGCTGGTTGAGGCCGGAAAAAGATCGAAGATATGGCTGTCATAGCCTGTGGCTGCTGCAAGACTCGCGGTTGCCTGCGCCTCAAGAGAACGTCCGTAAATCATCAGCCTGACGCATGGCCTGAACCCCACCTCAAAGCCATTGAGATTCCAGCCCGTTCGGGTTTGCGTGGGCAGGCACACCAGCGATTGAGCTTGCGGATCGTAGCGCAGACCCGCCGGTTTTCTCTGTTCCAGGCGGTTCAGCACGGCGAGCAGAGGCTGTGCCGAGCGTAGTTTATGGAGCGTCAGCGTGATCCCACCGCCGCAGGGCAGAACGATGTCAAACCACGGCGAACCTTCGCCATAGCGAATTTTGCGATCGCAGCCTGAGCCCATCACCTCCAGCGCTTCAAAAGCGGCAGCGGCCTCCACGCAGCCGCCAGAGACAAAACCGCAGTAACGACCATCTTCGCGCACCACCATCTGTGCTCCGAGCGGGCGCGCCGCGCCGCCGCGTATCTCCACCAGCGTCACCAGCACCGCTCCTTTACCGGACATTAGCGCCTCTACGGCGAAGCGCAGAATGGTCCGGTGGTCATCGGTGAGAAACGCCTGCTCTGGCTTATGCCAGTGCTCGTCTTTGTCAAAAAGCGAGTATGACATTGTTCCTCCTTAAACCACATCCGGCAGTTTATCGAGCAGCTTATCCAGAGTGATGGGATAATCCCGTACCCGAATACCGGTGGCGTTATACACCGCGTTGGCGATAGCCGCGCTCACGCCGCACAGGCCCAGCTCACCGACACCTTTGGCCTTCATCGGGGAGGAGATGGGGTCGGTATCATCCAGGAAAATCACCTCCTGTTTTGGGATATCCGCATGAACCGGCACCTCATACCCCGCCATATCGTGATTAACGAAGTAGCCCAAACGGTCATCTACCGCCAGCTCCTCCATCAGTGCCGCGCCCATGCCCATAGTCATCGCGCCAATGACCTGGCTGCGTGCAGTTTTCGGATTCAGAATGCGCCCCGCTGCGCACACGGCGAGCATACGCCGGACCCGAACTTCTCCCGTCGCGCTATGCACGCCGACCTCCACAAAATGCCCGGCAAAGGTCGATTGCTGGTACTCCTTGCTGAGAGTGCCGAACTCAATGCTCTCTTCGGCTGTCAGTCTGCCGCCTGCGGTGGCCTCATGTAGCGTGGCGCTTCGGGTACCGTTGGTAATCTTGCCGTCGGCAAACCGCGACTGCTCAGGATCAAACCCGACCGCCGAGGCAATCATTTCGCGAAGTTTCACACAGGCGGCGTAAACGCCGGAGGTGGAGGTATTCGCGCCCCATTGTCCACCAGAACCCGCAGAAACCGGGAAACTGGAATCGCCGAGGTGAACCGCAACCTGCTCCAGCGGTACGCCAAGCATTTCCGCTGCCGTCTGGGCCAGAATGGTGTAGCTGCCGGTGCCAATGTCGGTCATGTCCGTTTCTACGGTAACGGTGCCGTTTTGTTCGAGGTGAACCCGAGCACCCGATTTTTCCAGCAGATTATTGCGAAAGCCCGCCGCAACACCGTGGCCGACTAGCCACTCCCCGTCGCGCACCTGTCCGGGTGTGGCGTTGCGCTGCTTCCAGCCAAATTTATCCGCTCCGGTGCGCAAGCACTCGATAAGCTGACGGCGAGAGAAGCGGCGCGTCGGGTCGGCGGGGTCAACCTGAGTGTCATTCAGGATGCGAAACTCGACGGGATCGATGCCCGCTTTTTCCGCCAGTTCGTCGATCGCGATTTCGAGCGCCATCAGACCGGGGGCTTCGCCGGGCGCACGCATGGCGTTCCCTTCCGGCAAATCAAGCGCGGCGAGCCGCAGGCCGGTATGACGGTTTGCCCCTGCGTAGAGTAATTCGCTTTGCTGTACCGCCGTTTCCGGCGTGCCGCCGGGCAGGTTTCCGGACCAGCTTTCATGTGAGATAGCGGTGATTTTCCCGCTCTGGTTGGCACCGATACGCAGGTGCTGAAGGGTGGCGGGGCGGTGCGTGGTGTTATTGGGAATAGTGGGGCGGGGGAGCATCACTTTAACCGGACGTTTCACCGCACGGGCGGCGAGGGCCGCCAGCAGCGCATCGCTTCTCAGGAATAGCTTGCCGCCAAACCCTCCGCCGATATACGGGGAGATAATACGCACATTCTCCACGGGCACTTTCAGCGTTTTTGCCAGATCGGTGCGGCACCAGTCAATCATCTGATTTGAGGTCCAGAGGGTAAGCTTATTTCCATCCCAGACGGCCATCGAGGCATGCGGCTCCATCGCCATATGGCTCTGGTCCGGGGTCGTGTATGTAGCATCAATTTTCACCGCAGCGGAGGTGAAAGCCCCGTCAAAGTCACCAACGTTTTTATCGGGCGTGTCTTCCGGCGGCTGACTGACGGCCTGTTTCTCGTCCGCCAGGGAGTAAGCTCCTTTATTACGGCGATAGTGCGCCTGCACCAGCGAGGCCGCCGCTCGCGCCTGTTCGAAGGTCTCGGCCACTACCAGCGCAATGGCCTGATGATAGTGCTCAATAGTGGGGCCGCCTAACAGCCTGGCGGTGTTTTTGTCGCCTTTGCCGAGTGCCCCAGCGTTACTGGCGGTAATGACAGCCAGTACGCCCGGCGCTTTTTGCGCGGCGTCCGTATCAAGGGCGGTGAGGCGCCCTTTGGCAATGGCGGAACCGACGATATAGCCATAGGCGGCGTTGGGGGCTTCTTCATGCCATTCGTAGGCGTAGCGTGCCGTGCCGGTAGTTTTCAGCGGTCCGTCGATGCGGTCATGGGGACGACCGACAACCTTCAGCTGATCGATCGGGTTTTTCCCTGCGGGTTTATCAAATTTCATGCCTGTGCCCTCGCTTCAGCCAGTACGGAGGCAAGCGTTCGCTTCGCCAACAGGAGTTTAAAGGTATTTTCAGCGGTGGGATGGGCGCTGGCGAACAGCGCGTCATACACGGCCTGCGCCCCCTGGGATAGCTGAGCATCCGCAGCCTCAATGCGCCAGGGCTTATGTGCTACTCCGCCCAGCGCGACGCGCCCGCTGCCGTCAGGCTGAATAATCGCCGCGACCGATACCAGGGCAAAGGCGTAGGAGGCGCGATCGCGCACCTTGCGGTAGATATGTTTTCCGCCGAGCGGCGGAGGTAACGTCACCGCAACGATAAGCTCACCGGGAAGCAGGGCGGTTTCAATGTGCGGCGTTTTCCCCGGTGGGTGATAAAAATCAGCCAGTGTGATACTGCGAGTTTTTCTCTCCGGCGTGATGGTTTCCACCACCGCATCCAGCAACCGCATTGCGACCGCCATATCGCTCGGATGGGTGGCAATGCAGGCTTCGCTTACGCCTACCACCGCGTGCTGACGGCTAAAGCCTTCAAGTGCCGCGCAGCCGCTCCCGGGCAGGCGCTTATTGCAGGGCTGATTGGTGTCGTAAAAATAGGGGCAGCGCGTGCGCTGGAGCAGATTACCTGCGGTGGTTGCCTGATTACGTAACTGACCAGACGCGCCAGCGAGCAGAGCGCGGGAGAGTACCGCGTAATCACGACGCACGCGCTCGTGAGCCGCCAGGTCGGTGTTCCGTACCAGTGCGCCGATGCGCAGCCCACCCGCGTCGGTCACTTCAATCTTATCGAGCCCGAGCCCGTTCACATCTATAAGGTGGGGGGGCGTTTCAATTTCCAGCTTCATCAGGTCCAGCAGATTGGTCCCGCCAGCGATAAATTTTGCGCCGGGTACGCGCTGAGCGCTAAGTGCCGCCTCGGCAGGGGTGTTCACACGTTCATAGGTAAACGCCTTCATGATTTTATCTCCCCCGCAGCGTCTTCAATGGCGGCAAGGATGTTAGCGTATGCACCACAGCGACAGATGTTGCCGCTCATACGTTCACGGATCTCATCGGCAGTTCTTTCTGGAGGGGAAACCAAATCGACCGTGACGTGACTGGGAATGCCGTCCTGAATCTCTTTTAGCACCGCTACTGATGAGCAAATTTGCCCGGAGGTGCAGTAGCCGCACTGGAAGCCATCATGCTTGATAAAGGCCGCCTGCATGGGGTGAAGATTCTCTGGTGAACCCAGGCCTTCAATGGTGGTGATCTCGGCCCCCTGATGCATGACTGCCAGCGTCAGGCAGGCATTAAGCCTGCGACTATTGACCAGTACGGTACAGGCTCCGCACTGTCCGTGATCGCAACCTTTCTTGGTACCGATCAGATGCAGATTTTCACGCAAAGCGTCCAGTAGCGTGGTTCGGGTATCCACCTCAAGCTGCTCGGTTTTGCCGTTCACCTTAAGTGTCAGGGGCATTATCTCTGGCGCGGGTGTAGCTGCCGGAACGCTTGCCGCAAGCGTAGAATGAGGATAAACCACGGCGGTCGCCGCCGTTGCGGCGCTCACTTTAATCAGATCGCGACGGGTCAAACTAAAATCGTGCGGCTCGTGCTTCCCAACCCGATTATCTTCGGGGTATTCGCCTTGGTTGCTCATACCAGGCCTCCGGTATTCTAAAGGGGAAAATAAGAGTGCGTTGCGAGAGTGTTGATGCTTTTTTAAACGTTAAGCATAGTCGGTGAGAGCAGGAGGATTATTCTTAAAACGCGAATGCAGCTATGAGCCCGGCTAATTAATTCATATTCGCCGATGACGGGAGCTAGTTTATTGCTTTAGTTGTGCGATGCAAAAACCGATAAGGAAACCTGTGATTGTCAGCTCTGCATCACCCTGCAAATCGTTGTCACTTCTAACAAAAAAATATGAAGAAATAATGGAGCTTATATTAATTGGCGATTAGGTAACCATGTGGTTATACAAAACAATACAGTTCTTTACATTTATCTTGTTTTATGAATACTCCTGAAGAGGTGTACAACATAATGAAACAAACAGGGTAAATATGAATATATTTGAACAAACTCCACCGAACCGCAGACGTTATGGTCTTGCTGCATTCATTGGGCTAATTGCTGGCGTTGTTTCCGCATTTGTGAAGTGGGGGGCTGAAGTTCCATTGCCGCCACGTAGCCCGGTGGATATGTTTAATGCAGCGTGTGGCCCGGAATCATTAATCAGGGCTGCTGGGCAAATTGATTGCTCCCGTAATTTTCTCAATCCTCCGTATATTTTTCTTCGAGACTGGCTGGGGCTGACAGATCCCAATGCGGCTGTTTATACCTTTGCCGGGCATGTCTTTAACTGGGTTGGTGTTACGCACATTATCTTTTCGATAGTGTTTGCTGTCGGTTATTGTGTGGTCGCTGAAGTATTTCCAAAAATTAAACTTTGGCAGGGCTTACTGGCAGGTGCTTTAGCACAACTTTTTGTTCATATGATTTCATTCCCTCTCATGGGACTTACGCCACCTCTGTTTGATCTTCCGTGGTATGAGAATGTCTCTGAAATTTTTGGACATTTAGTCTGGTTCTGGTCCATTGAAATTATTCGCAGAGATTTACGAAACAGAATTACTCATGAGCCAGACCCTGAGATCCCTTTAGGCTCAAACAGATAATGCATTGAATGATAAAAATGGCGCAAATACAGCGCCATTTTTATAGGTTAAAAACATTGTTTTTAACTTTCTGATGCAGATAGCCAGTGAGTACATCGCGCTACTTCAGGATGCTGTAGATCCGGAGAACCCTATAGAGGAAGAGGCATTGTTGCTGGCAGATGGAAGAAGTTTCGGGTTTTGTTATCCCTGAAAAACGAAGCCCCGCGATTATAGCTGGCGGGGCAGTGCAATTAATTATTGCATATTTATAACGGTGTCAGCCCGTATTTAGCTCTTGCACGATTGCAAGCCTCATTGACTTCTCCGTTCTCACCAGACATGGCGAATTCTCTGCACGTGGACGATCGATTTTTATATATCGTGCAGCAGGCATTTTTGCCCGGTGTTCCTGCAAGGGCAATACATCGGGGGTTTTTCTGATTGGTACCGCTCATGCATCGGTGAAAAGGGGATATTTGTTCAGTGAGCCTGGCGGGAATGGTACCGCCAGCATCGTCGGCTTCGGCCCAGTAAAAAGAGACGCGGAAAAATGCACAACAGGCACCACACGTCATGCATGGATTCAGATTGCTCATAATTCACCAGTACAGCTATAAATCGTAAAGAGAACAGCGGTACATCGTATGTAAGAACGTACCGCGGTTGGCTGGGGAACTTTCGATAGTGTGAGTATTGAATGATTTCCAGCCGTTACCGATTTTACGTACTAATTCGTGAAGAAACCACTCGTTAGCAGGCTGCCTGGCACCTTTCCGTGTCTCCTGAACACTATGGTGTACATATGAGAAAGCCCATCATTACAGGTGACATTGACGATCGCTTCCACATCATTTAAACGATTATTTGAGTCTCTGAGGTGGAATTCTTCCCTCGTCCGATGGATAAGTCTTAGTCCGCCGAAGGGGGTTTAGCCGGACAGGAATCGCTAATCTTAATGAATTTGTCGTTATAGACCAGATAATGATTCCCCGGTTGACGTAACGCAGGCTGATGAACCACGTCCCCTGGACGTAGGTACCAGGCGTCGCCTTCCTCTTCGGTCGAATCACATCCTGGTTTAATCAGTAGCTTAAACCACGTGTTGCCGGTGTTACTTACCGTTCCTGTCACCTGGTCGAAGGACCATTTAAACTGAACCTGACGTGGTCGTACTACCAGAATGGTATCCATCACCACCACCGGCTCCGTGCTGACCTCGCCGCCGGTTGGGCTACGTCTTGTCTGGTTGCGAGTGGGGACCTCGCGGAATGAGACCCGGTAGTAGCGCTCGCGGTTATCCTGGGGGCCATGATAGTAAAATTTAAAATACTCACTCTCACCAGCCTGCAACGCCAGCTGGCGGGGAGCGAAAAGCAGTTCACCATCCACTGGTCGAGTGCGCAATTCACTGCTGCCTGGGCTATCGATGGCACTGATGGCAATACGGTATATCCGCGCGCTTTTGTTGTTATTCACTACACGTTTGCTGACAAAGTCAGTCTCGGACGGCAGTGAAAAAGTCAGATTGCCGACCGAAATCGCCTGTGTCAAAGGTGTCGCCAGCATACAGACCACTGTCAGCAGGGCCTTAGTTAATGTTACGCCATGTCGCCTGAACATGAATCTCTCCTGAAGCGCTAACTTCGCCAAACCAGCCGTTATCATCTATCGTACGCAGCGAAATGGCGTTATCCATTGGAATCGAAAATTTGACAGTGGTCTTATCCATCTGCCCCACTTCGCCAGAGATATCAGTCCACGGTGTGGTTAGCCACAGCGCATCGGTCATATCCCGCCAGCTATCATCGCACCCGGCATCGTAGGTTTTTGTAGCTCCGTTGCGGGTAATAAAGGAAAGCGTCGCCGGGAACGGTACTTTCGCCTTACCGTCATCGGAGCTGAAGACACAATAGGAGCGTCCGCCAATCACCTGCGCGGGTCCGGTCACCTTGATCAGCACTTCGTCGGCAGCTGTTTTACCGCTGGTGGTTACGATATAGCCGAAATCGAGTGCCGACTCGCCGCTGCCAACATATCCCTCCCGCGACGGTGTCTGAGTATATTCATCGGAGATAATACTGATGCTGAAATCACGGGGTTTGATAATCAGCGTGTTGGAGGTAGAAAATTCATACCAGCCAGACTCCGGTGATGTGGTGTTCTGAAAGCGAAAGTTGAATAGATCTTTGGTGTTGATATCGCTGATCCCCAGGTTCACCATCTGCTTAAAGAAGTTGCTCGAGAAGAAAACATAGATCGAGTCTGCGCTCTTCATCTCGTTGAAGGTGTAGTAATAAGCGGTATTGCTCACCGGTTTCCATGAACTACCATTCAGACTGAACTGCATATCGTACGCCCCGACGGCCGAGGCTAACGACGAGTTGGCGATCGCCGGGAATATATGGATTGAGGTGTTGCTGAGCCCGTTTGTTTGCAGGGTATAGTTAACCATCTTACAACTTAATCCTGAACGGCTGCCGATGGTTTGCGTCCGGCAGTCGGCGTTCCCTTCGCCCAGAGTCGGTACTCCGTCGCTGTTGATAAATACCTCCGCCAGCGAGTGGGTATTTATCAACCGCAAATTTGCTGCTTTCGTATGGGTGACGTTGCGAACATACCAGTTGCCGGAGGCCTGATCCTTACAGCGCGCGCCGCTGCTGGCGTCATAGTTCACTGAGGTTTGGCAGGCATTGATGGTCATCGTAAAGCTGCTGCCAACGGGCATTTGTTGCAGATACTGGTAAAACGCGTCTGACAACATGCCGTGCATCCACTTCGAGCCGCCGCTGGTCACCGTCGCGCCATAAAATCCACTGGCGTCGGTGGTTTGCGGCAGGATAAGACTGGTGGTCATATTACACCCTGCGTACCAGTTGATGCAGCGCAAGCCAGTTAAAGGAGATGAAACCGGCGAATTTTCCAGCCACATATCAAACTTCCAGTTGGTATAAAGGCCGGTGTTGTAACCGTTATCAATGTAGCCGAGGCTTTGTTGATAGATGGTTCCTGAGCCAGTGTATTTTAAACCGGTCCAGCGGTTGGCACCGGTCAGGCGCGGATCCAGCGCCCCGCCAGGCGTGACGAAAAAGTTGTCGTCTGAGTTGTTTTCGACAAACACAAACTCGCGTGCCGGTGCATCCGTCCAGATTGTTTTGCTCACTGCAGCTCTGAGCGCGGTTGCTGGCCAGAATAGCGCAAAGATTATCATCGCTATCAGTAGGTTAACTCTCATTCTCTTCTCCTGTCTGCGTCACCGCCGCCCACGATGAGAGGCCGCTGCAGACCACATCACCGACCCAGACGGCACCGCGCGCCTGGTCGAGTTCCAGTGCCACTTCGCAGGTTTTATTGCCACTGTAGCGAAAATCGATAGTGGGGTATTTCTTATCCACGTCCATGACAAACTCGCCGTTTTCATCGGTTCGGGTTCGGCCGATATGGTTGTTAATCCGTGCGTTAGCCAGCAGTGTGCCGTCTTCTGCACGGATACGACCGGAGACGGTAACCATCTGCTTCACCTCTGGCTCAATGACGGCGACATTGCCTGGATAGAGGGTCAGATGGCTTTTGCGGCCGCTGACGATATCGTAGCTGTCGAGTGAGTTTTTGCTGTTCTGCAACTCCACCTCATATCTCCCATACGGAGAGAGCGGGAGGTAGTTGCGCTTGCCGTTAAGCGGGAAAATCCGCCCGTTGATTTTGGCGCTGATCTGACCGTCGTCCTCCAGCCCGGTGTTGAATATCACCCCAGCGTTGCCATCAGTCCGCCCGCTGGCAGCGATGTTTTTACCCTGCCAGCCGACGCTGCCATTGGCGGTCAAGTTGGTATTGACGTAGCCGTCCGCCGCGCTATTGACGTTCAGCGTTCCGCTGGCGTAACGAGCGTCGAACTGTGCATACGCCCCACCGCTGAGGGTTTTGTCATCACCGGTATCGCCGGAGATGGCTCGTGACAGATTGGCACCAACAGTGCGAATGGTTCCTTCATCAAACTGCTTGCGTGCTGACAGGTTTGCCATGGTGTAGCCGTTTTGATGAGTCATCCCTGCGCTAAACCAGTTGCCCAGAGGTAGCGAGAGATCGAGAGCGATATATTTCCCTGTATTGGCGCTGCTGTCGCCGTTGTTATAGCGCTGAATACCGGCTCGCAGGCCAAGCGAACCAAAGGTACCGCTGTAAACACTTTGATAGTAATCTGCCGTGTAATAATGGCTGTTGTAGCGGCGGTCATCATTGTAGCTGATGCTGAATGTGCCCAGCTTCGACCACAGTGAGTTCAGGTTGAGTGTGCCGCCGATTGCACGGTTGTCGGCATCGCTACGCCGCAATTGATTGCCAATGCGGGTTTTCTCCTGGTTAACCCACAGCGAACTGAAGCCTCCCGGTAGTGTGGCGCTGATGCTGCCGATATTGCTCCATGAGCTGTCACTGGCCAGCATGTTTTGCAGGTTAACGTTGATTGCTCCCCCAAGCGGCAGCGTCAGACGGGTTTCACCTACTGCCTGATTATCGTACCCATATCCCGTTGCCGCCCAGCTAAGCGTACTCAGTGAGCCGGAGGTCGAGGCTCCTGCTAGCCAACTCTCTTTAGCTGGTCGCGTCTTTTTCCCGTTTTCCGACCAGCGATCCATATGAAAGCTGCCGCCCCATATCTGCCACGCCAGCGGCGCACCGACACCGCGCCCCCGGCTAAACAGCTTATTGACCCGCTGGGTGCGTTTGCTGATCACGCGACCGTTAACGATCACCTCAACTTCCACATCGTAAATACCGTACGGTAGACCTCGGGTATCCACTTCATGATTGCCCATGGTGAAGTTCTGAACGCTTAGTAGCCGCCCATCACGGGTGAGATGTACTTCGCCCGCCGCCGGTAAAAAGGCGATCACTGGCGTGGCCGACTGGCTGCTGTCGAAGATGGTGGAGCTGGCCTGGTTTCCCCAGGAAAGGCCGTAAATCTTCCCTGCTGAAATGGCGGTCATCGGCCCTAAGGACTGCAAGTTCCAGGTGTCGAGCATTCCACCGGCAAATCGGTGACCAGCAAAATCGCGTTCATACATCGCTTTATATAATTCACTGTCCTGTTGACCGCTACCGATCCCATACAGCGAGCCGTCGAGCACCACATGATGTTCGCGCAGTGCTGTCACGTTATTTAGCGACAGATAGCTGGATGTATTGTTCCCGCCGTTACGCAACTGGTTGTTATAGATGCCGAAGTTATAGCTCAGGTTACTGCTGAGGGTGTTAACACTGGATTGCCCGATGTCTTCGCTACGTGAGCGTAGTACGGTGCCCAGTGCTTCGCGCTTGACCACCAGCTGCAGCAGCAGTTGGCGCAAGCTGAGATCCAACTGCGCGTTGTCAGTCAGGGGGATGGTAAGGGCCTCATTGAACGGGGCGTTGGCCAGAGTCATCAGTTGCTGTCGAGTTTGTTCGCTGACACTGGCGTTATCTTCACTCTCTTCCAGCTGTATTTTCCGGATGCGTAACTGTCCATCATCCAACCAGATAAAAGCGCTGCCGATTCGCTGATCGTCCTGGCGACCCTGGCTACCGGCGAGATGAATATAGAGCGGGATGCTCATGCCGTCCTGAAGCGCCTGACTGAAGGCCTGCGGAATAATCACCCCACCTATTTGCTGCGCGCTTATGTCAGCAGCGCTGGCATCGGGCTGAACGAACAAAAAGACCATGCCGAAGGCAAACTGGGCTTTCAGTCCTGGGGAGAACCGTCGTAAAGGCATTGTCGTTATCCATCTGCACAGCTATCTATTTCACGGGAATGAACTTATCACCCTGCCAAAGTGCAACCCGTCCTTTGTTATCCGCCGTGTCCACGCGGGTAAAACGACGCGACTTGCCCGGCATCAGGTAGTAGTTCTCTTTACACTCCTTACCATTGGCGGCTTTCAGGCAGGGGCCGTAGGCGAGGATCCGCAGCGTCGCATTTCCTGTATTTGTCAGGGAGCCGTTGGCGTACTGAAAGCGGTAGTTCGCCTGGCGGGGGGCGACGACCAGAATGGTGCCGATGCGGGCGGAAGCAGTGGCCACAGCGCTGCGGTTGGCATTATCGCGCTGCGCATCACTGAGGGCCTGATCAAACCAGACAATGCGGTAGTAGCGCTCTTTTTTATCTACTGGTCCCTTATAGAAGAAGCGGATCACTTCGCTGGCTTGGGCGGGTAGCAGCAAGCTGGCGGGAGTGAGTAGCAACTCATCCGGCTTGTCCATTGCGATAACCTGCCCGTCGTCAAGCGGTGAAGAGAGCCGTTCGAGACGGATATTGATGAGGCGACCACTGTCGGTACTGTTTTTGATTGTTTTGCTCAGCGTGCTGCTGTCACTGTTCATAAACGATGATATATCGCCGACATCCAGCGCATGGGCCGGAGATATTCCGGCAAACAGCAGAGCGAGAGGCAGAAGGTGCTTTTTCATAACAATTCCGTCCAGGAATAAAGCAGGGGGGCTACCCCTGCTGGTACATCAGAGAGATTAACTGGTCCAGGTCGCGTCGAACTGTACGCTAACGTCGCCGCTCCAGATGCCTTCCGGTAGAGTGCTGTAATCGGTTACTGCGGTGGTACCATTGGTGGTACCGCTGATGATGGAGAAGGTGAAACCATCCTGTGCGGTGGTACGATTGCTGGCATTGTAACCGTTAGCCAGCGGGCTAAGGTTGCCGCCCAGTACGCCGTTGGCGGTATCGATCATCACGGTATCGCCAGTTTTTTCGACTACCGCGCCGTTATAATCCACGCCCACATTCAGTGTGGAACCTGAGGTATCCAACTGGGTTAAGGTGTTGGTGATAAGACGTGAGGTCAGTTTAAAGGCGGTAGCCGTTGAGTCACCCTCAATAGCCACGTCAAATAGACCTTTCTGTGAGTTAAAGCCTTTAATGCCTTCGGCATACTGGAACGCCAGGCTACCGAGTGGCGTCACCACCAGTTTACTGGTGGTGTCTTTTTTGGCTGTTGCCGACCATGTCGCTACAGCCTGAGCTGTTACGTCAGCAGCCTGCGCCACACCCATGCCGGTAAACACCGTTACCAGAGCTATTGCCAGAACCTTTTTTTTCATTGCTTTTCTTCCCGAGTTAAATTGAGGACATGATGTCCCTGTGAGTCATTTTTTAAAACTAACTTGCCTGGAGTTTACGGAACCAACTTATATATTTTTGAGTACAGCTTGGCCTCAGCATTACGCCGATGGGTATACACTGTCTTCACACTACAATTTTCAATTCTGGCAATCGATTTAGGCAGCATTCCCTGGGCCGTCATGCGGATAATTTCCATTTCCCGGTCCGTGATTTTATCTTTCTTAATATCTTTTTTGAGAAACCTGCCATTAATCACATAGGCCAATTCGTTTCTAATATCACGACTCAGCCCAGCGTATACCACGCCCCTAATATTGCTGTTGTAATACCAATAATTTGCTAAGGCTTCTGACTTTCTGGCCGCAATCAATACGACCTGTTTCCCCTTTACCGCGGATAACCATTCGTTATCACGGTTTATAAACTCAGTTAAAGAATCCGTATTGAGATTGATAAACACGAAATCTTTTCTAATTTTCTCCAGCGATAGATAAATTAATCTGTCGATATCCACAATCAGTTCAGAGAGTCCTTTATAGAAGTAGGCGTCATGGGGAGACCAGATGTATTTATCAGAACGGTTTTGATATTCCATATGGTTTTTAACCTCATAGTCCCTGCTGTAATCATTTTGCCATGTCACTACTTTCCAAACCTGTAATTTTTACAGGTACATTCAGTGTTGTTAGTAAATCGGAAGTAAATAAGATACGTAGCACATATCAATATAGGTTAAACGAGATTAAGTTTTAATTATTTTCGATTGGGCTTAAATTTATGTTTTTTTCCTGATGAGTGTCAATATGTGAACAGAAAAGGAATTCCATGGTTAAGTCAATATTTACTAAAAATGAAAATATTGCTTTTTTGATAAGAAGAAAAAGACATTCAGTTTCATAAGGTTATTGGCAATATAACGTTCAATTCTTACTTACATTTTATATTAGCCAGGAACTTTGCCCTGAGGTGTTAGGAATAGTCTTAATGCGTTTTGTGCTCGACTAGTAAAAAAACAAGTTTTAATGATAATAAATAGAACATAAAACTATTATTGGCCATCATTAAAGAGGATTTGACAATCAATAAGGTGTTTTAATGGATTAACATGCCGCACAAAATGGTTATGGGTGTTTACTCCAATAAGTGGTGAAAAATTGAATAGGTGTGACTACGTCATCTGTTCGGTAAGCCCCCCAAGAGCCAAATTAAGTGAAGTTAAACGAAGGCTGCCAGCTGTCACAGGAACGATGGTCTCTTTGACAGGGCACTGCGTGCAGTCATCTGTGCGCGTTACTCTAACTGGCACTCGAACGTCGGCGATGGGGTTACCGGTGGATCAGGCTGTTCCTGTGGCGTAAACGTTTTTATGTTAGTACCAACAGATTTACCACATTTATCATCTTAACAGTTTGAGTGTAAATGCAGGCTGCTCCGCAAAGGGAGGGAGCGGAGTGGCTTGTTCAGTCTAAAAGAGAGTTGATACCAGCATACAGGGGCGAAGTTGGTCAACAAATCAACATTAATATAATGGAATATTCGGAGAGAAACGTCAGGCAGTTGGCTTTAAATGAACTTAAAGAATATATTTCCAGGAAAATTAATGTTGGTGTAATCAATACACCAACATTAATCCGGTCTGATTATTAATCAGACAAATATCGTTAATCCGGCGAATTATGAATCAACGCTTTTTCTTACGCCCCTGAACGGCCTTAAAACGTGGATTAGATTTACAAATCACATACAGCCGTCCTTTTCGCTTCACAATCTGACAGTCTGGATGGCGTTCTTTTGCGGTACGCAGAGAGTTAAGGACTTTCATCACGCCCCCTTTTTCGTGCTAACAAAACGACCAAAACGTTGGGTGAACCGTGCAACATTTCCTTCTGATGCCACTGTTCTCAGCTTCCCTGTATAGAACGGGTGCGATTTCGAAGAGACATCAATTGTCACGTACGGATACGTTACGCCATCCAGCTCAATCTCACGGTCTGTTTTGATAGTCGAGCCGATTTTAAAGTACTCATCAACACTGGTGTCATGGAACACCACAGTACGATACTCAGGATGGATATTGGGTTTCATCATTTTTACCTGTTATGTTATAACATAACCGTAAAGATACATGCTCATCCGGATCATTTCAACACCCAATCCCTGTGACCATTTGTGGTATGTGGAATTTCGGCAACGGGGAAGTCTGGCATTGTTAGCAGCCATTGGCGACGCTCCCATAAACGCCTGGATGAGTGATTGATGATGGTTTCGCTGAGAGTATGAATTTTTCGAGAATGGAGGCTATCTCCACTTTACTGGCCGATGATTTATCGCAGTTTGATTGATTACCTGACAGCGTGTATTCCTCTCCCACGGATATAATAATTAATTAAAAAAAAGGGAGAGGATGCATATTTTAAATATCACTGAAGTGAACAGTTTATTGCCGTTATTAATAGAAATGGAGAAATAAATAGGCGTATTCTACAATTGCTACCAAAACAACGATATTAATCAGTTTATGACTGATTTGCTGTACTTTATTCTCTTTCATTGGTACTTCCTCGCTTTAAAAAAGAGTGCACTTATATAAATAACGAGTTTGGTCAACCAATTTTTTGACATGTATCACAAATTTGAATGGATGTATTACATCGGCTATCTTTTATTGCCCCAACGTCATTGATATATGTCGCCTGAAGTCAGTCCGGGAATGAGTCTGATCTCAAAACTGGCCCAGCCCTGGCGTTGATTGGCGCTGAGGAGCATACCTCATCTCATCATAATGTCGTATCTCCTGGGGTGTTATACAAGATATCGTTGT
This sequence comes from Escherichia sp. MOD1-EC6021, assembly GCF_002965245.1. NCBI lineage: Bacteria > Pseudomonadati > Pseudomonadota > Gammaproteobacteria > Enterobacterales > Enterobacteriaceae > Escherichia > Escherichia sp. MOD1-EC6021. Next base: position 45,514 of record NZ_PTRU01000022.1, read on the forward strand.
TGGTAACCTGGGAAAGGAATTGAGTTCTATTAAACCGTCAAGTATGCCGGATACATACTGGATTACACAGCAGGCACGCCTTATGAGAGAACGTGCCGCAGTGACGGGTTAATTATCTGAAAGAATTTGCGAGGCTGTATCGGTTACTCATTGGTTTGATAGTTTTACTCTCGGGAGAGTAATAGATATTTAATCCATTAACGGAAACCAGCCAGTTCCTTTCGATGCCTGAATTTGATCCCATAGTTTATCCGGAATGGTTAATTCAGGAACACGTTGTGGATTAAGGGCTGTTTGAATTTCATGGCCTCTACCTGATTCAGCTAAAGTCACCCATTCTGGATTTATCACCAGCCCTTTACCGATCGCAACAAGTGGCAGGCCAGCGGAAATTGCTTCTTGAGCCTGAGACGGTGTGCGTATTTTACCTGCAGCGATTACCGGCACTCTGCCTGCAATATGATTTAAAATCAATTCAATAGTTCGGGGGCCATTTGGCGACTCAACAGGGTAGCTATCGTTAATACTGACCAGCGAGGTATGTATATACGAAATACCGGATGAAATGAGCCGATCAAGGAGTTTATAAGTATCCTCTATCCGCAGCCCCCCTGTTGCAGATTCTTCAGGAGATATTCTGTAACCGATGGCAAAGGGCTTTGTCGCATATTCATAGACTACATTTTTTACTTCCTGTAATACGGCCAGCGGGAAGCGCATACGTCCTTCAAGATCTCCTCCCCATCGGTCATTACGCTGGTTAAATAGAGGGGAGAAGAAATTCTGCAGAAGGAATCCGTGCGCACCATGAAGTTCAACGCCATCAAAACCTGCTTTAATCGCCCTTTTTGTGACATCTCCGAATGCTCTAATGGTTTCCTGAATTTCGTTTTCAGTCATTTCCCTGCTTTGTACCACTCTCTTCATAAAGTCACCAGATTTTACGCTTGATGCGCTGGCACTAATAACATCGTAATTTGGCACAAGCTCCGGGATGGCTTTATTACCGGCGTGGAAAATCTGCAAAATAGCCGGAGCACCGCCACTTTTGGCTGCAGCAGCTAACTTTTCAAGGCTGTTAATGAAACGGTCGTCATACGCGGCAAATTCATGAGTAAACCCAATGCCGCTTGGCGTGACATAGGTACATCCTGTTATTACTAAACCAACATTTTGTGAGCGGCGTTTATAAAATTCGAGTTCTTGCTCAGAGATGGTTCCATCAGGATTCGCTGACCAGGTCGTCATAGGGGCCATAACGATACGATTACGTAGCTTTATTTTTTCTGTCAGCATAAAAGGAGAAAACAATGATGGGTGTTTATTTGTCATAACAATACCTCAAATGTTTATCTGATTTTAATGCGTATAATCTTAATAAGTTGAGTTGCTACTTTTTGATGCTTTTTTCCTTTAATAGAATTCTTTTTGAGTAATTTTATTATTGTCGTGAAGTCAATAAAGGATAAATCTCAGGGAGATAATGAATCTCCCTGCAAGGTTATTACAAATGTGTTTTGTAAAAAGGAATTAATTTATCGAGCGCCTGTTTCACAGGTTCTGGCTTATCATACAGGTCGTAATGTGAATAACCTTCAACCACGACCAACTCTTTATGTTTTGAGGCTGCACGACCAATAATTTCGCAGCCGTCACGATAGGCACCAAAAGCGCCCACTCTATCGCCCACTACAACCATTAGTGGTTGAGTTAACAGGACTTCTGCAAGATGAAAAGCATCCCAGCCCACGGCAACAGTCTGATGTGAAAATAGCGAACGATTTACCCCATTAGGCGCACAGCCTCGTGGCGAACGATAATATTCTGTTGCTTCAAAAAGGTCTATTTCTGTTAATCCCGCTTCAAGAGCTGCTTCCGGAGAAGAAGGGAGCAAATCATCTACGCGAAGTTTTGCGCCGTTAGCTTCGTCTGTTCTTTGTTGCGCCATTGCTTCGAGTGCTCCGATAGGATTTAACGCTGTAAATCCCTCACGCATAAGACGCCCGTAGTTAGCACCCGTGACAGTACCAATGGCTTTAATCCGACGTTCTGTCATTGCGGCATTAATGGCATATCCACCTCCACCACAAATACCCAGTACACCAATACGCCCGGCATCAACGTAAGGTAAGGTGGTAAGGTAATCAACGACAATGCTGAAGTCTTTTACTCGCATTGTTGGATCTTCCAGATAACGCGGTTCTCCACCGCTGCTTCCCTGAAAACTGGCATCAAAAGCAATGACGATAAAGCCAGCTTTTGCCAGGGCGGCACCATACACACTACCCGATGTCTGTTCTTTGCAGCTTCCAATTGGATGGGCACTGATAATGGCAGGATACTTTTTTTCACTATTAAAATCGTCAGGGAAATAGATATCAGCAGCTATATCCCAGTAAGTGTGTTTTATCGAAACCGTTTTCATTTCAAGCTCCAGGGATTTGCCTAAACAGATTTAAATATCATTTCTATTATCCGCAACTGGCATTTGTGTTCATATCGAGAACGGCGTAATAGTATGACTTGTATTGGTTATCATCAATGGTCTAATATCTATCACAGTGTTAAGTTAAGGTTTACAATGATGAAAATAGAGCCTTCAATTTTGCCTTCTCTTGCCTGGTTTGCGCTGATTGTTCGTGCCGGCAGTTTTTCCAGAGCCGCTTCTGAAATGGGTATTACGCGGGCCGCATTGTCCCAGAATTTAAAATCTCTTGAGGAACGTCTTAACACCAAGCTGATATACCGTACGACCCGCAATATGTCGCTTACTGAGGAAGGACAGCGTCTGTATGAAGTGCTGGTGTCGGCTTTGGGGCAAATTGATGATGCTTTGAAAGATGTTGGTGATACCCAACTTGAACCTACAGGCCTGTTGAGAATAAATTCCTCCCGTGTTGCAGCACGGATGCTTGTTGAGCCTCATATTGGCGAGTTTCTTACTCGTTACCCCAAAACAAAGATAGAACTCATTATGGATGACGGTTTATCTAACATTATTGCGGACGGCTGTGATGTGGGCATACGTCTTGAGCAAGGACTGGATGAGCATATGACTGCCGTTCCTGTTTCTCCGCTTATTAAACTGGTTACTGTGGCATCGCCAGATTATTTAAAAGAACACGGTATTCCTGAAACGCCTCAGGAACTGAGTAACCATAATTGCCTTCGGTTGCGGCATAAAAGTAGCGGTGCACTCTCTGCATGGGAGTTTTCTAATGTTGTGGGGGGTAATGAAGAGTTCGAAATAGAGGTTTCAGGTAAGTATATTTCTAATGATGACGAAAGCATGATACGAATGGCGCTGAATGGAACGGGTATCATTCAACATCTGGATTTTGCAATCGCTGAACATATCAATGCGGGCAAGTTACAGCCGATTCTTGAGGATTGGGCTGTTTCATTTCCTGGATTTTATATTTATGTTTCATCACGGGTGAGAATGCCCTCTAAAGTTCGTGCTTTTATTGATTTTATGGTGGAGAAAAGAGTAAAACTCGAAAATTGATGATATGTGTAATTGATGGTTGCTCTGGGCGAATATCGGTAAGAGGAATAACGTAATCATTAGGACGCGTTTACATAATAAACTTTCTGATAATTAATGCTTATTTTCTATACGGCCATAATATCAATTATCATTATCACCAGTAATGTGGCTAAAATAATAGTATCTATGACCGCTACGGTTAACGGTGGTTATTTTGGGAGGCGTTAACACGTAGCGGCTTGTAGTTGTAAGTCTTGAACAGGTACAAAGCCTGAAAATCAGGAGGATATCGCTATCAAACTTCCTTTATTTCTTCTCGCAGTTTCGCATCTTATAGAAGAATCCTGTATTTCCATCTTCCACGATGAAGCGATCGTTAAAAGTTGGACGACGAATAAATGTCACTCCACCTATTGTTGCTTTTTGTTTTATACCATCATCAACATTTTCCAGATCTGGAGAGTACAATTGATCTCCATTTGGCATTTGAACGATGAAATTGTTTCCATTATCGAGAACTGTTGCGGATTTTGACAGAATTTGAGTAGCGGTATCCAGGCTGGAAATCCTAATGTCACAAACATATTTGCCTGGCCCCAGATCTTCTTCTGCAAATACAGGTAAGGAAAATAATGCAAATGCGAGGATGAGATTCTTATTCATGCAAACTCCAGGAAGATCAATAAAAGCAATATGTTACATAAAGAGCACGTAAATGAAAAGAGCGATTGATTAATGAGTAATGCTATTAATCCCCGCATGGCCTACTTTTCATTGGCTGCGGTGTTGAACCTCATTGAATATGGGCAAGACTCTGACTGAGTGACCGACGTAAATAGGTAGATGCATAATCGCTTACCGCCCTGTAACCGCAAACGGTGCCCAGGCTTCTGGCTGAATGCCACGACTTTGCATCCAGGGAACGGCCTGTAGCTGCTGATTGAAAGGGTTAACTTCAACCTGGTTTACCGCCGGAACGACGTTATTAAAAGCGATAAGGTCAGCCAGTCGGTCAGGATGGAAGTTACTTACGCCAATAGCGCGAATTTTACCGGCCTGTTGCAGCTCTTCCATGGCACGCCAGGCTCCGTGGACATCGCCATATGGCTGGTGAATCAAGTACAGGTCAACGTAATCAAGTTGCAGTCGATTCAGAGAGCGTTCGAACTGGGCTTTGGCCCCTTCGTAACTGGTATCCTGCAACCAGAGTTTCGTGGTGACAAAGAGTTCGTTACGGGCGATACCGCTTTGTTTCAGTGCGTTCCCGACCTGGATTTCATTTTGATAAGAGGCGGCGGTGTCAATCAGTCGATAACCGGTGTTAATAGCGTCAATGACCGCTCTTTCGCATTCGGCGGCATCGGTCATCCGAAATACACCAAAGCCCAACAGGGGCATTTCAATACCGTTGTCAGTTTTACTTTTTGCATGGTGTTATCCTTCCGTTATCGTTCATGAGAAGCATAACGTAAAGGGAAGAGCTCGATTAGACGGCAGGATTTGTCAGGGGTTATGAACGAAATTCATAAATCTGTTTGAGTGTTGCGATGAGTCGTGCAAGTTCGATATCCCTGCAATTCACAGTCTGATGAAGGAAAATGAATATCCATAAAAAATATATCGGTTTATCCTGGCGTATATACCTACTTCGACGTATTTCCGATAGTTGCTAATTAAAGGTAGGTCATTATTATTCACTCTGAATAATGAATTATTCACTGTCCGCAGAGTAAGAAATATAACTTAGGTATCTATTTAATGACTTGCACAAAAAGCTAAATTTTCACCCATAAATAAAAATATAATCCCGCGCCCAACCACCTGATGAGTGGCTACAGGCACTGGATATATTAGGTGGCGGTGTACTTTCTTACATAAAGGTATTTCCTTTTCTGCGGAAAAGGAAACCGGGAAATCCCCGGTTTTTCTGACAAGCAGACACCATTATTTGTGTTTGCCTATGTTCGTTAATTCGTTCATCAGGAAATTATCTCAATGTCACGTTATAAAACAGGTCATAAACAACCACGATTTCGTTATTCAGTTCTGGCCCGCTGCGTGGCGTGGGCAAATATCTCTGTTCAGGTTCTTTTCCCACTCGCTGTCACCTTTACCCCAGTAATGGCAGCACGCGCGCAGCATGCGGTTCAGCCACGGTTGAGCATGGAAAATACCACGGTAGCTGCTGATAATAATGTGGAGAAAAATGTCGCATCGTTTGCCGCAAATGCCGGGACATTTTTAAGCAGTCAGCCAGATAGCGATGCGACACGTAACTTTTTTACCGGAATGGCCACAGCTAAAGCTAACCAGGAAATACAGGAGTGGCTCGGGAAATATGGTACTGCGCGCGTCAAACTGAATGTCGATAAAAATTTCTCGCTGAAGGACTCTTCGCTGGAAATGCTTTATCCGATTTATGACACGCCGACAAATATGTTGTTCACTCAGGGGGCAATACATCGTACCGACGATCGTACTCAGTCAAATATTGGTTTTGGCTGGCGTCATTTTTCAGGAAATGACTGGATGGCGGGGGTGAATACTTTTATCGATCATGATTTATCCCGTAGTCATACCCGCATTGGTGTTGGTGCGGAATACTGGCGTGATTATTTGAAACTGAGCGCCAATGGTTATATCCGGGCTTCTGGCTGGAAAAAATCACCGGATGTTGAGGATTATCAGGAACGCCCGGCGAATGGCTGGGATATTCGTGCTGAGGGCTATTTACCTGCCTGGCCGCAGCTTGGCGCAAGCCTGATGTATGAGCAGTATTATGGCGATGAAGTCGGGCTGTTTGGTAAAGATAAACGCCAGAAAGACCCGCATGCTATTTTTGCCGAGGTAACCTATACACCAGTGCCTCTTCTGACCCTGAGTGCCGGGCATAAGCAGGGCAAGAGTGGTGAGAATGACACTCGCTTTGGCCTGGAAGTTAATTATCGGATTGGCGAACCTCTGCAAAAACAACTCGATACAGACAGCATTCGCGAGCGTCGAATGCTGGCAGGCAGCCGCTATGACCTGGTTGAGCGTAATAACAACATCGTTCTTGAGTACCGCAAATCTGAAGTGATCCGTATTGCTCTGCCTGAGCGTATTGAAGGCAAGGGCGGTCAGACACTTTCCCTGGGGCTTGTGGTCAGCAAAGCAACTCACGGACTGAAAAATGTGCAGTGGGAAGCGCCGTCATTACTGGCTGAAGGTGGCAAAATTACCGGTCAGGGTAGTCAGTGGCAAGTGACGCTCCCGGCTTATCAGGCAGGCAAAGACAATTATTATGCGATTTCAGCAGTTGCCTACGATAACAAAGGCAATGCCTCGAAACGTGTGCAGACAGAAGTGGTTATTAGCGGAGCTGGTATGAGCGCCGATCGTACGGCGTTAACGCTTGACGGTCAGAGCCGTATTCAAATGCTTGCTAACGGTAATGAGCAAAAGCCGCTGGTGCTGTCTCTGCGCGACGCCGAGGGCCAGCCAGTCACGGGCATGAAAGATCAGATCAAGACTGAACTAACCTTCAAACCGGCTGGAAATATTGTGACTCGTACCCTGAAGGCCACTAAATCACAGGCAAAGCCAACACTGGGTGAGTTCACCGAAACTGAAGCAGGGGTGTATCAGTCTGTCTTTACTACCGGAACGCAGTCAGGTGAGGCAACGATTACTGTTAGCGTTGATGACATGAGCAAAACTGTCACTGCAGAACTGCGGGCCACGATGATGGATGTGGCAAACTCCACCCTGAGCGCTAACGAGCCGTCAGGTGATGTGGTTGCTGATGGTCAGCAAACCTACACGCTGACGCTGACTGCGGTGGACTCCGAGGGTAATCCGGTGACGGGAGAAGCCAGCCGCCTGCGACTTGTTCCGCAAGACACTAATGGTGTTACCGTTGGTGCCATTTCGGAAATAAAACCAGGGGTTTACAGCGCCACGGTTTCTTCGACCCGTGCCGGAAACGTTGTTGTGCGTGCCTTCAGCGAGCAGTATCAGCTGGGCACATTACAACAAACGCTGAAGTTCGTTGCCGGGCCGCTTGATGCAGCACATTCGTCCATCACCCTGAATCCTGATAAACCGGTGGTCGGCGGTACAGTTACGGCAATCTGGACGGCAAAAGATGCCAATGACAACCCTGTAACAGGCCTCAATCCGGATGCACCGTCATTATCGGGCGCAGCAGCTGCTGGTTCTACGGCATCTGGCTGGACAAATAATGGTGATGGGACGTGGACTGCGCAGATTACTCTCGGCTCTACGGCGGGTGAATTAGAAGTTATGCCGAAGCTAAATGGAAAGGATGCGGCAGCGAATGCGGCTAAAGTGACCGTGGTGGCTGATGCGTTATCTTCAGGCCAGTCGACAGTGTCTGTAGCCGCAGATCGCGTAAAAGCAGGCGAAAGCACAACCGTGACGCTGGTGGCGAAAGATGCGCATGGCAACGCTATCAGTGGTCTTTCGTTGTCGGCAAGTTTGACGGGGACCGCCTCTGAAGGGGCGACCGTTTCAAGTTGGACCGAAAAAGGTGACGGTTCCTATGTTGCTACGTTGACCACAGGCGGAAAGACGGGCGAGCTTCGTGTCATGCCGCTCTTCAACGGCCAGCCAGCAGCCACCGAAGCCGCGCAGTTGACGGTCATTGCCGGGGAGATGTCATCAGCGAACTCTACGCTTGTTGCGGACAATAAGACTCCAACGGTTAAAACGACGACGGAACTCACCTTCACCGTGAAGGATGCGTACGGGAACCCGGTCACCGGGCTGAAGCCAGATGCACCAGTGTTTAGCGGTGCCGCCAGCACGGGATCAGAGCGACCTTCAGCAGGAAGCTGGACAGAGCAAAGTAATGGGGTCTACGTGGCGACCTTAACGCTGGGATCGGCTGCAGGTCAGTTGTCTGTCATGCCACGCGTGAACGGCCAAAATGCCGTTGCTCAGCCATTGGTGCTGAATGTTGCAGGCGACGCTTCCCGGGCAGTGATCAGTGATATGGCGGTGAAGGTGAATAACCAACTGGCAAATGGACAGTCTGCTAACCAGGTAACCCTGACCGTCGTGGACAGCTATGGTAACCCGTTGCAGGGGCAAGAAGTTACGCTGACTTTACCGCAGGGTGTGACTAGCAAGACGGGGAATACAGTAACAACCAATGCGGCAGGTAAAGCGGATATTGAGTTGATATCAACCGTTGCAGGGGAACTTGAAATCGCGGCCGCGGTGAAAAACTCTCAGAAGACGGTCACGGTGAAATTCAACGCGGATGCCAGCTCCGGTCAGGCAAACCTGCAGGTAGACACCGCCGTTCAAAAAGTGGCAAACGGCAAAGATGCCTTTACGCTGACGGCGACCGTTGAGGATAAAAACGGTAACCCTGTTCCAGGAACTCTGGTGACATTTAATCTGCCCCGGGGTGTCAAGCCGCTTACTGGCGATAATGTCTGGGTGAAAGCCAACGATGAGGGGAAAGCAGAGTTGCAGGTGGTTTCAGTGACTGCCGGAACGTATGAGATCACGGCATCGGCAGGGAATAGCCAGCCTTCGAATACGCAGACTATAACGTTTGTAGCCGATAAGGCTACCGCAACCGTCTCCAGTATTGAGGTGATTGGCAACTATGCACTGGCGGACGGCAAAGCCAAACAAACGTATAAAGTTACGGTGACTGATGCCAATAAGAATTTGGTGAAAGATAGCGAAGTGACGCTGACCGCCAGCCCGGCTTCGTTAAACCTGGAACCGAATGGCACTGCGACAACGAATGAGCAAGGGCAGGCTATTTTCACCGCCACCACGACTGTTGCGGCGACATATACACTCACGGCGCAAGTGAGTCAGAACAACGGTCAGGTATCAACGAAAACCGCCGAAGCTAAATTCGTCGCGGATGATAAAAACGCGCAGCTCACCGCATCATCTAATGTGCCTTCGCTGGTGGCGGATGGGAAATCGACTGCGAAGCTGGAGGTGACCCTGATGTCGGCAAATAACCCCGTTGGCGGGAATATGTGGGTCGACATTCAGACGCCGGAAGGGGTGACGGAGAAGGATTATCAGTTCCTGCCGTCGAAAAATGACCATTTCGTGAGCGGAAAAATCACGCGTACATTTAGTACCAGCAAGCCTGGTGTCTATACGTTCACATTTAACGCCCTGACCTATGGCGGGTACGAAATGAAGCCAGTGACGGTGACCATTACCGCGGTGGATGCCAATACGGCAACGGGCGAGGAGGCGATGAAATAATATTAAGAGTATGAAAGTAACATTCTAATAAACAATAATGGCGTTGACATCTTCAACGCCATTATTTATTGAATTGCCTGACAGTAGTCTTGTTATAAATTCATTTAGACATAGCGATAACTAAACCGGACGAACAGGGATAAATATTTCGCAAACAACATCATTGCTATCCTTTTCTACGAAATCTTCATTGTAATAAAATCGCTCAATATCACTGCCGTTCACTCTGGCTAACCCCCTGGCAGGTAATTCCATCAGATAGAGGTTTCGCGCCCATTCAGGGTAGTGCTCCCACTCACCTTCATAGAGGAAAGAGGCATACAGTCCTCGGTTAATTGTCCACTCTTTCGACATCTCTGAATCGGTTTGTTTGCATACCGTACCGGCAAAAGTTTCAACTGTGAGCAAATCGACCGATTTTGTTGACGGTTCGAACGTGGAGACGAAATAGATATCCGTCTTAAAATTCTTCATACATCTGGCTAAATGATGACGTCGCAGTTTGACTTCTTCATCCGGTGATTTATTCGACACTTCAATATCATATTTAAATGAATTGCCAAAAATAGGTGTCTCAGGAAAGTTGACTAATCTACACTCCGTCTTTTGCTGTTGACGTATTAAAAAAGAAGGGAAGATATTTGCGAGATCCCAATAATCACGGTGGCGGTATTCACGGGGAGAGCAGCCGAATAACTTTTTAAATTCGCGGCTGAATGACTGCTGTGAATCAAAATGCAAAGAGAGTGCAATATCAAGCATTGATTTCGCGGTGAGCCGGACAAGAATGGCAGCACGACAAAGCCTTCGTTTGCGAATGTATTCTCCCAAAGGTACATGCATGAAATTTCGGAACAGAAGCTGGATGTTGCGTCTGCTGTAGCCAGATTTCTGTGCGATATCTTCGATTGAAATAGGGTGCTCAAGATTGCACTCAATCCACTCCAGGAGCTGCTGTAGAATCTTCTGCCTGATCATCACATTCTCCGTTAATTCTTTGTCATATCGCACATTTTCGTTATGCCCAGGGCCCTAAGTGTATCAAAAACAGCAAGGGCGAAGGCAAAAGCACTGGTAGCGTCTGCTTCATTGCCCCAAAAATAGAGAGGTTTCCGTCCTACATTATTAATGAATTTTTTGCATAAGTGATATCAAAATCCACATACTAATTTGAGGTTACGTTTTAACGTAGACTCATTGTTCATACCTAATGGAGGGACTGACAGTGGAATTTTCCGTATTAAGTAACAATCTGAAAATGCCGATGATGGGATTTGGTGTTTTTCAGGTTACCGATAAAAACGTGTGCAAACAGTCAGTGTTGAACGCTATCCGCACGGGTTATCGACTCATCGACACTGCAGCGGTATACGGTAATGAAGATGCCGTCGGTGAAGCCGTTCGTGAAGCTATATCTGAAGGTTTATGTACCCGAGATGAGTTATTTATAACGTCTAAATTGTGGGTGCAGGATATGTTGAATCAGGATATTGCAGCAGCAGGTATTGAAGAATCATTAAAAAAATCGGGACTAGAATACTTCGATCTCTATTTATTACACCAGGCCATGCGCGATTATTTTAGTGCGTGGCGTGCACTCGAAGATGCCTATGAAGAGGGAAAATTAAAAGCGATTGGGGTTTCCAATTTCTACCCTCATGTTCTGGCGAACTTTTGTGAGACGGTAAGAGTTAAACCGATGGTCAACCAGGTCGAGTTGCATCCCTATTTTGCCCAACCAGAGGCGCTGGCAACCATGAAGTATTATAACGTGCAGCCTGAAGCATGGGCTCCGTTAGGCGGTGGAAGACATAAACCCTTTGAAAATAGTCTGCTTCAGAATATTGCAGATGCCCATCAAAAATCGATTTCTCAGGTCATTCTGCGTTGGAATATTCAACGGGGAGTGGTCGTTATTCCGAAATCGACACATCAACAGCGTATCGAAGAAAATTTTGCTATCTGGGATTTCTCACTGACAGAGAAAGAAATGGCGCAAATTAGTTCGCTTGATTTGGGTTATGTTGGGGAATCGGTAAAACATTTTAATCCTGAGTTTGTTCGTGGTTGTCTTGCTGTAAAAATACATGATTGATATTAATCACTTATTTTACCTGAGACGACAAGAATCTTTTAACAGGGGAGTGATATTGATCTTCACTCTGTCATATCTCCGGTAATATGGCGTCAGGCTTCATCATCAGAAAGGGAGCCTGACGCCTGAAAAAGTGAACAACAGACAGTGTTCGGATTATCAATATTCAGTTTTTAACGTTGAACTGGATTCATTACTGCGTTGTTTAAGAATATCCCGCGCCGAATCTGCCATTATCATGACAGCACCTGCCAGCATCAGAGTATCTTTCAATACCAGGCGACCAGCACCAGATAAATAAGGGAAACCATGATGAGCGTCACCCAATGCGGGTACCCATGCCTCCGGGGTGGTGATTAAAAATGAGAGTGTTACCAACGGTGTGGTAAATGCCATCAGCCCTCCCAATAAACCTAACCAGCGATTGACAGGATTAGCCAAAACCAGCAGAGCAATAATCACCTCCACGACGCCAAGACCGTTGGAAAAACCATAGGTATTATTGGCCGATTGCCATGCCCTTGCTTCTGGTTTGTATTCGCCTTCGTGAGTCAGATACTGTTTATAGTCTTCCGGGTGTTCATAAAAGAACGACATTAGTGGACTGTTTGCGACGAATGGTGTAATGCTGTCTGCCTCGTAAGGGACAAACTTTAATAACCCAATCCACATAAAAACAATCGCAATACTCAGACGAATCAATGTCAGGCCAATTTTATCTCCCCGACTTAACAGGTGCAGGTATTTTTCCATTGTGAACATTCTTATTTATACAATACTGCTGTTGCGGTTGAATTATTATCAATTCGCATCGATGTGACTTTCCAGGATGAAGCATTATATTTTCTGGCTATATCAGCAATGGCATCCTCCAGAACTGTCGGTGATGCTGATACTGACGAGACGCTGATATGTTTCAGAATTATTTTATCATCTGCATTGGTGGAAAATGCCATAACGCCAGATAATAGTGTTGCAAATAAAACAGGTTTTTTAAACATATAAAATACCATCAATGAAGTGATTAAGAAGTTATATAATAACAAGGAATTAATAAGATTCTTTTCTCTGAGACGCCAGAATATTTGTCCTGGCGTCTGATTTTGAGTTTATTTGACTAATGAAAATAGATCATTGAGTGATTCGCTCATCGACGGATGAGTAAATATCTGATCGCGTAATATGCTATAAGGCAGCCCGGCATCCATCACCATTTTCACTATATTAATCATCTCGTGGGAGTCAACACACAGCAGTGATGCCCCTAATATACGTTGGGTTTTATTATCAACAATCGCTTTTAATACCCCACGGGTATCGTTCATCACTCTGGCGCGCGGAATTGCAGCTACAGGCAATGTCACCACCTGAATATCAGCACCACTCTCTCTGGCTTGTTCTTCTGTCATACCAACCCTGGAAAGGGGCGGTGTCATAAATACGGAATAAGGCACATTTTTCCGATCATCAGTACTACGTTTGCCTTCACCCAGTAACTCATCACGTACAATGCGGTAATCATCCAGTGATATGTAAGTAAATTGCAGCCCGCCGGTAACATCTCCCATCGCCCAAATATTGTCTGCGGTGGTATGTAATTGCTTGTCAACGACAATTGCCCCGCGCTCGTTTACTGCGATACCGGCATTTTCTGGATGTAACGAAGCGGTAGCCGGTTGACGACCGGAAGCGATTAACAGTGCATCCACCGCCAGTTGGGCGTGCTCGCTATGCACTTGCACTTGATTTTCATGGTGACTGATTCGCTCCACATGGGTATTGAGGATAATATCGACGCCCTGATCGCGTAAAATCGTCGCGATATTATCAGCAATATCCCGATCTTCCCGAGGCAAAAACAGCGAAGCTGCCTCTAAAATGGTTACTTTGCTGCCAAAATTAGCGAACATAGAGGCGAACTCAACGCCAATATATCCGCTGCCCAAAATACCTAAATGCCCAGGCAATTCTTTTAGATTAAGTAATCCGGTGCTGTCATATACACCAGGCGTGGTGGTAATTCCAGGAATTGGCGGAACCACGGCTTGTGCACCGGTATTAATAAAAATTTTCTCGCCATGAATCTCCAGATTTCCCCCAGGCCGATGAACACGCAGACTATGATTATTGATAAACTCCGCCTGGCCGTCGATCACGTCGATATTGGGCATATCCGCAAGATTATGATAATTCTTATTACGTAAAAAATTAACCACTTCATTTTTACGCTGTATGGCACGGACAAAATCTGTGTGCTGCTGTGCGTCATGAACCAATGTTTTGGTTGGGATACAGCCGATATTAATACAGGTCCCGCCATACATTGCATTTGATTGTTCGATGAGAGCCACACGCCAACCTGCTTTTGCCAGCGTGACGGCTAATGTTTTTCCAGCCTTGCCAAAACCAATAATAACTGCCTGATATTTATTCATGATGATTTCCTGTCGAAACGCGTTCATTTGACATCATGACTATAGACGCAAAAGAGCAAATAACATTTCTTCACAACGCTTGATATTTTGTCTTATCGTCTGGTATTTTCTTTTTCTTAATCAGAATCACAAAACAAAAATCATGATTAACCATTTGATGGTATTAGATTAATTATTGTCTAAGATTGTTGGTGTTTGTAATCAAAAACCACTCAGGAGTCTGATATGGATGCCCTTAGCCGTTTGTTGATGCTTAACGCTCCACAAGGAACGATCGATAAGAATTGCGTGTTAGGAAGTGACTGGCAGCTTCCACATGGTGCCGGGGAATTATCGGTTATTCGTTGGCATGCGTTAACGCAAGGAGCGGCGAAGCTGGAAATGCCGACGGGGGAGATTTTTACATTACGCCCGGGAAATGTGGTCCTGCTACCACAAAATTCAGCTCATCGCCTGAGTCATGTCGATAATGAATCGACCTGTATTGTCTGCGGCACTCTTCGGCTGCAACATTCGGCGCGTTATTTTTTAACGTCTTTGCCGGAAACGCTGTTTTTAGCACCGGTTAACCACAGCGTGGAATATAACTGGCTGAGGGAGGCGATCCCGTTTTTACAACAGGAGTCCAAATCGGCAATGCCGGGAGTGGATGCACTGTGTAGCCAGATCTGCGCTACATTCTTTACCCTCGCGGTGCGTGAGTGGATTGCACAGGTTAATACTGAGAAAAACATTCTCAGTTTGCTTCTGCATCCACGTCTTGGTGCGGTAATACAGCAAATGCTGGAAATGCCAGGACACGCCTGGACCGTCGAATCGCTGGCCAGCATCGCCCACATGTCCCGGGCAAGTTTTGCCCAGCTTTTCCGTGATGTTTCCGGAACCACGCCGCTGGCTGTATTAACAAAGTTGCGTCTACAAATAGCGGCCCAGATGTTTTCCCGGGAAACGTTCCCTGTTGTGGTGATCGCTGAGTCAGTAGGCTATGCCAGTGAATCATCTTTTCACAAGGCGTTTGTCCGCGAGTTTGGTTGTACCCCGGGAGAATATCGGGAAAGAGTCAGACAGCTTGCACCCTGAATAAAACCGCCAGGAATCGGAGCAAAGATAATCAGCATTCCGGGTGTTGTGAGCCTTTCAACTATTTCTATTTCCAACAGTGTTTTATATGTTTTTTTGAAGAATGCAGGCCCAGTATGTAAATAAAAACGCAAACTAAATTGCTTTAATTAAATAAAATGCCGACTATTACTTGATACCTGATTATTGCCGGTGATTTTGTTAGTACACCATCATTGTATATCTCAACAACCCCTGAATAAGTAGCTCTGAATAGGTATAAGGGATGTGGCCTTTTTAAATGAATTTCTTATGCCAAAAATGATCGTCGATTTCCCTATAAAATGTGAGCGATGCCGAAAGAAATAAAATTAGTTATTGCATTTGAAGTTTGGATGAAAGATTATCATTTGTCATACAAATGAGGGGTGGTATGTTGCTAGCCAATTAAAAAAGAACGCCATATTTATTGATGATTGATCCCCTGGTGGGGGAACCATCGGGCATAAATGGGCATGAAGTAATGGAGTATTAGTTGTGAATGTCAATTTCTTTGTCACCTGTATTGGTGACGCCCTGAAATCAAGAATGGCACGAGACTCCGTGCTGCTACTGGAAAAACTCGGCTGTCGCGTAAATTTCCCGGAGAAACAGGGATGCTGCGGTCAGCCTGCGATCAATAGTGGTTATATCAAAGAAGCGATTCCAGGGATGAAAAATCTGATCGCCGCACTGGAGGATAACGACGATCCCATTATTTCACCGGCTGGCTCCTGTACCTATGCCGTAAAAAGTTACCCAACGTATCTGGCGGATGAGCCTGAATGGGCATCACGTGCCGAAAAGGTTGCCGCGCGTATGCAGGATCTCACCTCTTTTATTGTTAATACATTAGGGGTAGTCGATGTAGGTGCCAGTTTGCAAGGGAGAGCGGTGTATCACCCATCTTGTAGCCTGGCCCGTAAGCTGGGGGTGAAGGACGAGCCACTTACGCTGCTGAAAAATGTGCGTGGACTGGAGCTGTTGACCTTTGCTGAACAGGATACCTGCTGCGGATTTGGCGGCACGTTCTCGGTCAAAATGGCCGAAATATCCGGCGAGATGGTGAAAGAAAAGGTTGCGCACCTGATGGAAGTCCGCCCTGAGTATTTAATTGGTGCTGACGTGAGTTGCCTGCTGAACATCAGTGGACGATTACAACGGGAAGGGCAGAAAGTCAAAGTGATGCATATTGCTGAAGTGCTGATGAGCCGCTGAGGATATAAAGATGTCGATCAAAACCAGTAATACAGATTTTAAGACACGCATCCGTCAGCAAATTGAAGATCCGATCATGCGCAAAGCGGTGGCAAACGCGCAGCAGCGTATTGGGGCAAATCGGCAAAAAATGGTCGATGAATTGGGGCACTGGGAGGAGTGGCGCGATCGGGCCGCCCAGATACGTGATCATGTTCTGAGTAATCTCGACGCTTATCTGTACCAGCTCTCTGAAAAAGTGACGCAAAACGGCGGTCACGTCTATTTTGCAAAAACCAAAGAAGACGCCACCCGCTACATTTTACAGGTCGCCCAACGCAAAAATGCCCGGAAGGTGGTGAAATCTAAATCGATGGTGACCGAAGAGATTGGTGTCAATCATGTGTTGCAGGATGCTGGTATTCAGGTGATTGAAACCGATCTGGGTGAATACATTCTCCAGCTGGATCAAGATCCGCCCTCTCATGTTGTGGTCCCGGCAATTCATAAAGATCGCCATCAGATCCGTCGAGTGCTACACGAACGTCTGGGCTATGAGGGGCCGGAAACGCCTGAAGCGATGACCTTATTCATTCGGCAAAAAATCCGCGAAGATTTCCTCAGTGCTGAAATAGGTATTACCGGCTGTAATTTCGCGGTGGCAGAGACCGGTTCGGTATGCCTGGTGACCAATGAAGGTAATGCGCGAATGTGTACCACGCTGCCTAAAACGCATATTGCAGTGATGGGAATGGAGCGTATTGCCCCCACGTTTGCCGAGGTAGATGTATTGATCACCATGCTGGCGCGCAGTGCCGTTGGTGCACGTTTGACGGGATACAACACCTGGCTGACAGGACCGCGCGAAGCGGGGCACGTTGATGGTCCTGAAGAGTTTCATCTGGTTATTGTCGATAACGGGCGTTCTGAGGTGCTGGCTTCTGAATTTCGGGATGTGCTGCGCTGTATTCGCTGCGGGGCTTGTATGAATACTTGTCCGGCATATCGCCATATTGGCGGTCATGGATATGGCTCTATTTATCCAGGGCCAATTGGTGCGGTGATTTCTCCGCTACTTGGCGGCTATAAAGATTTTAAAGATTTACCCTACGCCTGCTCTTTATGCACCGCTTGTGACAGCGTGTGTCCGGTGCGTATTCCGCTGTCAAAACTGATTTTGCGTCATCGTCGGGTGATGGCTGAAAAAGGGATCACCGCAAAAGCAGAGCAACGGGCGATAAAAATGTTCGCTTATGCCAATAGTCATCCAGGATTGTGGAAAGTCGGGATGATGGCTGGTGCTCATGCGGCAAGCTGGTTTATCAATGGCGGCAAAACACCACTCAAATTTGGCGCGATTAGCGACTGGATGGAAGCACGCGATCTTCCTGAAGCTGACGGAGAGAGTTTCCGTAGTTGGTTTAAGAAACATCAGGCGCAGGAGAAAAAGAATGGATAATCGGAGCGAATTTTTGAATAACGTTGCTCAGGCACTGGGTCGCCCGCAGCGACTTGAACCGCAAGCAGAAGATGCGCCGCTTAACAACTATGCTAACGAGCGGCTTACCGAACTTAACCAACAGCAGCGCTGTGACGCGTTTATCCAGTTTGCCAGCGATGTTATGTTGACGCGCTGTGAACTGACCAGCGAGGCGCAGGCCGCAGAAGCTGCAATATGTCTGTGTAAAGAGCTGGGAGAGCAGTCGGTCGTGATTAGCGGTGACACGAGGCTGGAGGAATTGGGGATTAGCGAACGTTTGCAGCAGGAATGCAATGCCGTTGTTTGGGATCCGGCGAAAGGTATTGAGAACATATCACAAGCAGAGCAGGCTAAAGTGGGCGTCGTGTATGCTGAATATGGTTTAACCGAATCGGGTGGCGTGGTTCTTTTTTCCGCCGCCGGGCGCGGGCGTTCATTGAGCCTGCTCCCGGAATCTTCTCTTTTTATCCTGCGTAAAAGCACAATCCTGCCGCGTGTAGCGCAACTCGCAGAAAAATTGCATCAGAAAGCGCAGGCCGGTGAACGAATGCCGTCATGTATTAACATCATCAGTGGTCCTAGTTCAACGGCGGACATTGAGCTTATCAAAGTCGTCGGGGTTCATGGTCCGGTGAAAGCGGTGTATCTGATTATTGAGGATTGCTGAGAGAGATATGAAGTCTGGACATAAACCTGAAGGCGGTATACGAGGTTGTGAATAGCGTTAAGGACAACCTGACTTAACCCCGTTCCGTCATGGTTATGCTGCTCTTCTGTAAATATCCTGACATTAATAATGCCAGGATATTTACAGTGAAAAAGACAGGAATCCATTCCTGAAGACGGGCTCCCTTCCCGGTCATTGTCACTTCAGCTTTATACAGGCACTCTCTATCAGAATGCTGTTTATTACTGCCCAGAGTTTTGTTTGTATTCATCTACCATTTTTTTGACAAGGCAAAACATTACAGAAATCACAATGCTTAGAAAAAATCCCAGAATCAGGCAAATGGCAGCAGGATATTTACTTTTTATTTCCGGTGAGCTTATGGTTACACAGCCATCACCGTTCGGATACAATGACCAGTTCCTGGTCAGGTATATCATTTTTGTATAAAGCTCACTGTTAATTGCTGAAGGTGTTTGTATCTCATCGAGAACTTGCCTGCCATTATGGTATTCTGACGCATACCATTTGATGATAGACGCCTGCACGCGAGATATTTCCGCTTCAGCAGTTGGTAAATCTCTCTTATCTCCTGACCATTCCAGCTTTATTTCTCTGTTCTTGACATCTGGGCTGGTGTGAAAAAATGTAGTAATTCGCTGAATAACATCTTCAGTCATTGTGGTCTGACAGGCAAAGTTATTATTGCTATCACAGCTAACAAGTATGCCTGGTGTTGTCTGGTTTATTTTTAGACTGTAAGTCACTTTTATATTATCTTTATTGATATACAGAAACAACAGCACCATTGCCATACAGATAGCTATAATAAAAAGGATAACACGAATCTTTTTCTTCAGATAAAATAAAATCTCAATCAGATCGATATCCTGTTTGATTTGTTCATTCATAATATATCCAGAAAATGAAATCTGTCGCAGATAAGATTGTATTAATAGTCTGTATCAGGAATGTTCAGGGTAAATATCAGCAAAAAACCAGCATCATGAATACTGGATATTTATGGCCTGCAGGCAGCATACTGCTGCCTGCAGGGGGTATAACAGTCGACAGGGGAACCGACTGCTTTATTCTTACCAGGTCACATTGATACCAACTACACCCTGTAGCGGGTTCTCAATGTCGTCACCTTTGGTGTAGTCAAGGCTTGCATATGCTCCCATGTTTTTGGTGATATCAGCCTGTACACCTGCACCCACGCGGAATGCTGCACCGTCAATGCTTGCATTGACAGACTCATCACCCAGACGGACTTTGTTGCCATCAGAGAATTCGTTCAGTGCGGCCAGATTCAGATAAGGTTTAATGGTCGCGTTGCCCACAGCGAAGTCATAACCCACGCGCGTACCGGCCTCACCCAGCACAGAGTTATAGCTGTCAGAATGAACGTCCACGCCGTTGAGCTGATAATCCACACCTTCCAGAGTCAGAGCAGACAGTTTGGCATATGGCTGAATAAACAGGCCATTACCGTCTTCCCAGGTGTAACCACCTTTAACCATCGCACCGAAACCATTGGTGTTAAAGTCAGCTTTGATGGTACCGCCACCATTCATCAGGCGAACATCTGCCGTGTTGCTGTAATGACCAAACTGTGCAGCAGTATCAATGAAGATACCGTTGTTATACTGGCGGCTCAGGTAAGCGTGGAAGCTGTAACCTTCAGTGTCACCTTTGCTCTGCATGGTGGTCATGTCACCTTTCGCAGAAGACATCGCCACACCGGCCAGCCAGCTACCATCTTCAGTCATGAAGCGGGTATCACCACCCAGCATTACACCATTTACATCCAGGTCATAGGATGCATTTCCCGCGGTGGTATGTTTCTGTTTACCGCCAAAGTACTGAATCCATACGCCACCCTCGTCATTTTCGCTCAGACGGACAGCATCCTGACGGGCGGAGAGCGTGTCAGCCTGCAGATTAGCGACGTTAGCCGGAGCAGCTGCCATTGCCTGAATCACGGAGCTGGCGTTGGATGCTTTATGCGTGTTTTTTACGAAATAAAAGTTACCATCAGCTCCCTGTGTCAGGTCATATTGATACAGACCACCTTCCGTTGTGCCTGTGGCTTTTAGAGTGCTGTCTTTGCCGGTAGAAATAAATGCCGTTTGTTCATTGATAAGATCCAATGAGCCCGCACTGTAAACACTCAAGTCACCGCTTGCTTTACCGCTAATATCCAGGACGTTTTCAGAAGAGGCATCAACAATCAGTGTGCCGTTTTGAGAAGCAAACGTGCCAGTATTGACTGTAGCCTTCGTGATATTAACCGTACTGTCTTTTACTGCCAGAGCATCAACGGTTGAGGAACCCGTAACATTCCAGACAGACCCGTTTTGCAGAGATACGTTGGCATCTCCTGCCCCTGAAACTTTGCCTTTCCAGACTGAACTATCGGAAAGATTTATATCCAGATCACTACCCGCTTTATCGCCGCTATTGAAGGTATAAGCATTACCTTCCCAGTAAGAGCGGGCAACGTTCATATTTACATTTGTTGTGGTACCGGCTGAATTCTCGCTTGCAGAAAGGGCCAGGACATCAGAGTAGATGGTTGAATCAGCAACAGACAAATTTAAATTTTGCGTTGCTGAACCTTTTCCTTGTGCCGAAGCTGAGGCATAAATTGTTTGTTTATTATTAGCAGCCCCAATTACTGAGCCATCCTTAATATTCAGGTTGACTGTATGAGTTCCCTTATTCTCCTTGGCAATAACTATTGTTTCAATCCGGCCATTAATAATATTTGAGCCAGCAAGGGTAATGTTGTCGGTTGCATCACCGTTAAAACCATTCAATACGCTACCCTTTTGAGCAAAAATTGCCGTAGAGCCGTTGCTGGAACTCTTATTACCTTGAGCGTTTATGGTTGTGCCATTGAGCGTGACATTATTTCCCGTGTCCCCTTCCAGAGATATCCCTGTCGCACTACCTTTTTCATTTTTTGCAACGAAATTACCGCCATTAACAACAACATCGCCAGTAGAAGAAATGACCATTGCAGTCCGGACATAGGTGCCTTCGCCTTGAGCTGTGATGGTGGAGCCTGTAGCATTAATCACAACATTTTTGTCACCGCTAACTTTTACACCTTCAACTAAACCTTGGTCTACCGTTGATGTGGCGGTAATATCATGACCACCCAAAGTAACATTAAGGTCTTTATCTTTCGCATTAATTGTTGCGGCTGTAATCTGTGTAGTACCACTAATAACAACATCTTGTTTCAGAGTTGTATTATCTTTATCCAATGTAACCGAATCAGTTGATACCGCTTTATCAGCAGCGAATGCTGGTGCAGAAAGAGCCATAACAATAGCTGTCGCTAATGCGCTGCGGTAAAATGCCTTACTGTTTTTCATGAAGAAATTCTCCATTCTGGTAACTAATTTCAATTTCCCACTTATTTATATTTATGCAGAGATAAAGCCTGCGTCCCTGCATTTACCACCACGGAATACCTGTTGGTATTTCCGTTTTCACGCAATGTCATGGCATTCGTTGTTTCCAATGCGTTTCCATCACCGTGAAATTTATTGCTGCCAAGCAGCAGGGCTTCCCGCAATGACATGCTGTCCGGTATTCCCCAACGCTTTTTTAGCGACTGCTCGGTAAGCCATATCTGTCTTATCCCCGTTTTGAGAAACTGCGCACTGTATTCCAAGCTGTGTCCGGCAAGAAGCAACGACAACACCTTCTTTTGCTTTTCCGGGAAGCGTTCTGACATGACGATTGTCTTTGTGCGGTTATTCACCTCTTTCATAAAGACAGAGTAACTGTCCATAACTGGCAAAATTTCTGCATGTTTCAGCCCTGAAAACCCACCAGAGGTATTTGCAATACTGATGACATGCTCTACTGACATTCCTGGTTTCAGTAACCTCAGGTTTTTGAGAACGCCAGAAATACTCACATCCGGTGGCAGAAAAAAGGGCGCGACGCACAACACCACCACGAATGAGTGATCCCGATAAAATCGGAACCACATTTCAGCGCATTCGGCAGGTCGCCCTGCCGATATCACGACACTCTGTGGCCTGTGCCGCAATTTATTGCGTAACTCCTCTTCTGTTCCAATGCAGGTAACATTGCCGACAGAACCGGTTGATAGAGCTGCGAACTGCGCTGGTACAATTCCTGAGGGACAGAAAAGAACGAAACGCATCCTTCCCTCACAGATGTCAGTACGCCAGCACGCTGTACAGGCTGTACAGCGTGCCTCCCAATCCTGCAGCCCAGAGCAGTAGAAATATTTTGGCTCCTACACTGTAGCGAGTCCGTATGCGCCGCAGTGGGGGGTAGTAACAACGCTGCTGTGTCATAACAATCCTGGTCTTTTTTTAGACATATTTTTTCTTTGTCCGGAAAGTACTTTTCCGGAAATGGCGTCAGAATTTATTGATTCACCAACGGCAACTTTCTCTGGATAAAGAATTCCGGATACCATGTTCTGCACTGGATTTGCCCCTATATTTCCAGACACCTGTTATCACTTAACCCATTACTGGCTTGCTGCCGTAGATATTCCCGTGG
>NZ_PTRU01000023.1:0-63452 GCF_002965245.1 Escherichia sp. MOD1-EC6021
AAACCAGCACAAATCAGCCTGGAATGTAAACATTATTCGCTGACCAGCGATGCGCCGTCAGGGAAGGAAGGTGCCGCGTTCATGGCGATGATGGCAGAAAAAGCCCGTCTTGCGGCCCTGTTACCGGAGGGATGGTCACGGGACATGACGACGTTCCTGTCACTCAGTCAGGAGGTGCTGTTATCCCTGCTCAGTTTCTGCACCGCGTGCAGCATCCACGGCGTTCAGACCCGCGAGTGTGGTCACACGTCACGCAGCCCGCTGGACACGCTGGAGAGCGCCATCGGTTTTCACATGCGCGACTGGTGGCAGCCGACAAAAGCAAACTTCTTCGGACACCTGAAAAAGCCGCAGATTATCGCAGCCCTGAATGAGGCAGGACTGTCCGGTGCTGCACGGGATGCAGAGAAGATGAAGAAAGGTGATGCGGCTGAACATGCAGAGCACCATATGAAAGACAACCGCTGGGTGCCTGGCTGGATGTGTGCACCACATCCACAGACGGATACCACTGAACGCACCGATAACCTGGCTGATGCCGCCTGATAAACAACCACACCGCCCCGCCGGAGACGGGGCGGCAGCAAGGGAGATACCGTGATGAAAACTGAACTGACCCTGAATGCCCTGCAGTCCATGAACGCACAGGAATATGAAGATATCCGTGCTGCGGGAAGCGATATGCGCCGTAATCTCACTCACGAGGTGATGCGTGAAGTGGACGCACCGGCTAACTGGATGATGAATGGCGAGTATGGCAGTGAGTTCGGGGGCTTTTTCCCCGTCCAGGTCCGTTTCACGCCAGCCCACGAACGTTTCCACCTGGCATTATGTTCGCCGGGAGACGTCTCTCAGCTCTGGATGCTGGTTCTGGTGAATTGTGGTGGACAGCCTTTCGCCGTCGTTCAGGTGCAACATATCTTCACGCCTGTCGCTATCAGTCACACGCTGGCGCTTGCCGCGACACTTGATGCGCAGGGGTACAGTGTTAACGATATCATCCATATCCTGATGGCAGAAGGAGGTCAGGCATGAGCGCACGTTCACGGGCACTGATCCCCCTCAGCGCAGAGCAACAGGCCGCCATGCAGGCTGTGGCTGTCACCGAACAACGTCGTCGTCAGGGACGCACACTTTCAGCATGGCCTTATGCCAGCGCTTTCTTTCGCTGCCTGAATGGCAGTCGCCGGATTTCGCTGACCGATCTCCGCTTTTTTGCTCCTGCGCTGACGAAGGAGGAATTTCATGGCAACCGTCTCCTGTGGCTGGCTGCCGTGGATAAACTGATTGAAAGTTTTGGTGAAGTCTGTGTTCTTCCCCTGCCATCCGATGCGGGGCATCGTCTGTTCCCGTCCGTTCCTTTTCGTGAAGGTGAGCGGCGTCGTCAGAAAACCACGCTGACAGAGCAGAAATACAGCCGCCAGCGGGAACGTGAGGCAGAACGACGGGAACTGGAATACCAGACATGTTTTGCTCAGGCGCAGATTGACCTTGCGTTTCATACTCCCTCCACGGTCGGAAGCTGGTTGTCCCGCTGGTCTGGTGTTGTTGAGGAGCATGATCTGGAAACGATTTTCTGGGGGTGGTGCGGGCGTTTTCCATCACTGTCATCATTTGACCGGTTTTTCTGGCAGGAGGAACCACTCTGGCGGCTGATTTTTGAAGCTGGTGAGGCCGGTCGTGGTGCACCGGTACAGGTACGTGCACTTGAGCAGTGGATGATCCCGAACAAGCTGGAGAACGCAATATGATGAAATCAGACGAACAATATCAGGTTCCCGTGTGGATGCGACCTCTGTTGCCGTTGCTCTGCAATACCGGTGGTAATGATCCGGAGGAACTGCTGAATGATACAGAAACCACCGCCAGTGCGAATATTGTCCGTTATGTACTGATAGTTGCAGTGCGGTCGCAGATTGATCTGCTGCAGCTACTGTACAGGAAAGGACTGTTGCGCACAGAGATACCAGGTGGCTTTTCACCGGAAGAAGCGCAGGAACTCCTGGATAATCTGGTGCGCAGCCATATCAGCAAGGCGCTGTCGGGTGAGCGAATGGCAGCCCGTGACAGAAATGCCGATCTGACCTGGATTCGCCAGCAACTGGTCGATGCCGCCTGGTTTGTCCGTGCCACACTGGAAGCGCATGGGATGGGCGTCGGAAATGAGAGTCCCTCTGCTCCGCCGGAGACAATGCCGGACATACAGACACGGGAACTGGTTATGTTGATCAAGCGACTGGCATCATCGCTGAAAGCGGTGAAACCCGACAGTAGCGTGGTGCGTGAAGCGCAGGACTGGCTGTGCGACAGAAAACTTGTGGATATCACAGATATTCTCCGGTGAACCAGACATGTATATTTTACGCAGGGACACGCCGATCATGATCGTTTCATATCAGGGGTGGTCTGGAGGTCATGCGGCGTGTCCTCTGCACTCGCCGGAATAAGGAAGTCGCCGGCGGCTCCGCTTTTACCCGGCCATGCGGGGCATGGCCTTGTGGGTTTTCAGCTCTGTGGCCTCAGCGTCGTGTGCGGGCTGTGCCGTGCCTCCATCTTAGCCGGGCTGGCAGGGATGCAAGGGTACGCTTCGCCGCTGCGGTCACCCGGTCCCTCCTTCCCGTCTGCCGTGATTTTCCGGTCGTTCACCCGCTCAGATTTCGCTGTCTCACCCTCCAACTCCCGTCAGCCGTGTGCGTCAGGCTGCGGCTTCCCTTGCGCCCTGTGCATCCCCGCCTTATCGCCCGGCTTTTATGGAGGCACGGCACCGCCCGGTGCCGCAGAACATGTGACTATGGAGGATTCGGGAATGTCTGTTGTTGCACCTGCTGTATACGTTGGAACCTGGCACAAATACAACTGTGGAAGCATCGCCGGACGCTGGTTTGACCTGACCACGTTTGATGATGAGCGCGACTTTTTCGCCGCCTGCCGTGCTCTTCACCAGGATGAAGCCGATCCTGAACTGATGTTTCAGGATTATGAGGGATTCCCGGGGAATATGGCCTCTGAATGCCATATCAACTGGGCCTGGGTTGAAGGCTTCCGCCAGGCACGGGATGAAGGCTGCGAAGAGGCTTATCGTCTATGGGTGGAGGATACCGGTGAGACGGATTTTGACACCTTCCGCGATGCCTGGTGGGGCGAGGCTGACAGTGAGGAGGCTTTTGCGGTTGAGTTCGCCAGTGATACCGGCCTGCTGGCTGACGTGCCGGAGACGGTGGCGCTCTATTTTGACTATGAGGCGTATGCGCGGGATTTATTCCTGGACTCCTTCACCTTTATTGACGGTCATGTGTTCCGTCGGTGATTTACTCCCCCGCTCCGGCGGGGGTATGGCCTGCCAGGCCGCCGGAAAACCCTGGCAGGCTTACGCCTGCCTGAAATGCAGGAGGGCCGCGCCTGCGGCGCTGCCCTTCCTGCCCGTCATGGTGTGAGGCATTTTTCTGTTATGTCGTTTCTGTTGTTCTGATTTCCGGAGGCGGGGACACCTTCGGCTCCCGGCTGCCTGGCGGCATCCGGTCGTCAGGCCCGACTCCGACAGGCAGCTGCTGGCGCACCCGCCAGTCTCCGCCGAACCCGCTGGCGCGGTTTCGGGCTGCCGCTACGGTCCGATGTCTGAAAAACCAGGCCTGCAGCGACCGTTCCGGTCGCGCCGCCCCTGTCGCGCCGGAAACGGCGCTCCCTGCACACCTGACGGTGTGTAAGGCCACTGCGCCTGATGGCGCAGTCAACCCTTCCGCCGCCACCCCTGCGGCCTGTTTCCCGCTGTGGACTTTCCGGGGGCTGGAGTAACCACATCCCGTTTCAGCAGTCCAGGGGAAGATATACCGTCCACAAAATTTTTAGCCATAAACCCGGCAAAAAATTTTGCGTCCGCCCCCGGACAGCTGCCCCGTGACGTGGTGACGGACGCCCCATCGGAAAGGTCCACTGCGGGGAGAAACCCCGAAGAAGTGGACGGCAGAAGGGGCTTTCGCCCCTCCGGGGAGCAACCGGTCGGCCCGGCGACCTGATTCAGCAGAAGGAGACGTTTTCATGACTGTCAGCAGCACGATTTCCGTTTTTTGCCGCGACGGGGTGTTCCGTACCGTTTACTGCCACCTGCACGGTGAGCCGACCTGGAACGGTCGCATCCTGCATACCCACTATGCCACCGGTCAGCAGGCCGAAGCCCTGGTTGAACACGGTGATATCCGTTGCCTCGGTCCCCGTTGCGACAAACCCGCCGGGCATACGCTTCAGAACCCGGTGGACGGTGTGACGGCTTATTACGGACGTGACAGTGGTTTCCGGATGGACAGTGAGGCGCGTGAGTACCGTTCTTTCAGGGAGGCTATTGCCACTGAAAGCACTGAAGAGGTGCGCTTCCATTATGTGTTCATCGACGGCTACTGGAAGGTGATGTACCGCACGCCGGAAGGCTGGAAGATGAAAGCGCTCGCGCTGGCACTGCGTCGCTGTCCGAAATGAAAAAAAGGCAGGGCGATAAACCCTGCCTCTCTCCGCCGGCGCTTCCCCGCCAGGAAGTCCGACATCTCAATCACTATCTATGGAGATTATGCCATGAGACCATCAATTATCTTCGCAACCGCCGAGTATGTAAAGCGTCTGCGTGAAGAGTGCCTGCGGGAGAATAAACCCCTGCACCGCCATACCCGCTTCAGACGTCAGGAGCTGGCACAGGATGAGATTAACCCGGACGTCCTGGCGATGAGCGG
Source organism: Escherichia sp. MOD1-EC6021 (assembly GCF_002965245.1). NCBI lineage: Bacteria > Pseudomonadati > Pseudomonadota > Gammaproteobacteria > Enterobacterales > Enterobacteriaceae > Escherichia > Escherichia sp. MOD1-EC6021. Next base: position 4,719 of record NZ_PTRU01000023.1, read on the forward strand.
CCATATCGCCAGACGCTGCAGTGAGCAGAAGCGGGTGCGTATCCCCGCTATGAAAGTCAGCGAATGGGGCCACCTGCTCCGCGCGCTTGAAATTGAGCGGGTCTGCCACTGATTAACCCTTGCCGTCTGCCTGTGCAGGCGGCAGGATACGTTCAGACATCTCACCAGGAGGAACCGTGAGTAAGAAGAAAACCACCACGACGCCCACGCCGCATGATGCCGCGTTCCGGTCGTTCCTGGCGAATCCCGACGTCGCCAGAGATTTTCTGGAACTGCATCTTCCGGCGGAGTACCGGCAGTTGTGCGACCTGTCCACGCTGAAGCTGGAACCCGCCACCTTTGTTGAGCCGGACCTGCATCAGTACGCCAGCGATATCCTCTGGAGTGTGAAAACCACCGGGGGTGAAGATGGCTATGTTTATACGCTCATCGAGCACCAGAGCACCGAAAATCTGTACATGCCTTTCCGCATGTTACGTTACAGTGTGGCGGCGATGCAGAGACATCTGGAGCAGCACAAAACGTTGCCACTGGTCATTCCGGTGCTGTTCTATCACGGTGAGCGCAGCCCGTACCCGTACAGCATGAACTGGCTGGACTGTTTTGAGAATCCGGCGCTTGCGGCTAAAATATACACAAAGCCGTTTCCGCTGGTTGATATCACTGTCGTTGATGACAATGAAATCATGAACCATCGCCGGATGGCCGCACTGACGCTGCTGATGAAGCATATCCGCCATCGTGACATGATGGAGCTGCTGGACAAACTCCCGCAGGTCATGGTGGAAATTTCAGACGAGCAGGTGCGTGTTCTGATTCATTACATCGTTAACGCAGGGGACTCTGTATCACCGGAATTTATGCGGGCGCTGGCTGAGCGTCTGCCGCAGCATGAGGATAAACTGATGACTATCGCAGAACGTCTTGAGCAAAAAGGTCGCCAGGAAGGCAGGATGGAAGGACGCATGGAAGGACGCATGGAAGGAGCGCTTGAAAAAGCCCTGGCTATTGCGTGCCAGCTTCAGAAAATGGGGATGACGCCGGAGCAGATTAAGCAGGCTACCGGACTTTCCGATGACGAACTGAAGAAAATCTCTCACTGAGTAAACATCACAGCCCGGCAAAATGCCGGGCTTTTTTGTCAGCAGGAGCAGAGCAAACAGCATGACGATTGCAGAACGTCTTATTCAAAAAGGCGCACTTGAAGTGGCGCGGGAAATAGCCTGCCGGCTGCGGGATATGGGCTGGACGCCGGAACGGATTCAGGAGGCAACCGGACTTTCCGGTGAAGAACTGAAAAAGCTGTTTCCTGATGAGCAGTAGCCTGGCATTCAGCCAGGCTGTGAATCACGCTCACACATCCTCTGCCGTTTCCCCCAGTTCATTTTCCAGTCGCCTGATGATATCTGCCTTACGCATCCCCTGCATGTGAGGCAGCAGGTCACGGACTGAAAGTGCCTGGGTGGTCCTCCAGACGGTGACGTCCACCTGTTCCGCATTTTCCCAGGCGTGCCATGTTCTCTGCGTCACGCCAAATTCTCTGGCCGCTTTTTCGCGTGACCAGAGCATGCTTTTTCGCCAGATTCGCAGTTCCCAGCCGGTCATAAAACACCTTTGAAAAAGTGAAAAAACTTCACTTTATTTTATCATCACAATTGCCAAATCAGCGCGATAAATAAGTGTAAAAAAGTGAAGAAATTTCACTTTTTTTGCTTGTAAATGTCGTGCGGTTTTCTCTGTTTTCACCTGTGCGGGAGTGGTGTGCCAGTGACCACCACATGCCATTGTTGTGCCGTCGTTTTTCTTCAGTCGCGCCGTATGCGGCGCTCCCTGCACACCTTACGGTGTGTAAGGCCACTGCGCCTGATGGCGCAGCTGTCTCTGCCTGTCTGCCGCCGCACTGCGGCCTGTTCTCCGCAGACGGACTTTCCGGGGGTACATACATGACCACATCCCGTTTCAGTCGTCCAGGGGAGAGATGTACCAGCCACAAAACTTTTTGCCGCAGGCGTCAAAAACTTTTGCGTCTGCCCCCGGACAACTGCCCCGTGACGTGGTGAGCGTCCCCCGTCGGAAAGGTCCACTGCGGGGAAATTCCCGAAGACCCGGACGGCAGAAGGAGCTTCGCTCCTCCGGGAAATGACCTGGCTGACCCGGCAGTCGTGACGATGAGGAGACAATGTGATGAATCAGACTTTACCCACTGCTGACCTGAATACTGCCGGTACGACAGATGTTATTCCGTCTGTGGCTATCGACCGCATCATCGCGCAGCGTAACGAAGGTATTGCACTGTTCATGCAGGCGATGGAATGCCTGGCGACAGCGCGCAAGATTCTGCTCGATGCGTCAGGTGATATTTTTCTTTACGGGTTTGAAGACTGCGTGACTGATTCCGTTCGTCGCATAGATAAACCGGAAGAAGCGAAAAGGAATATCACCCGTCTTGCCGACCGGAAAATCTGGGACCGCCTGATGACAGATACGGGCATGTACACCTTCATGAGTTCATGCCAGCGTGATGAGTGGAACAGCCAGCTGATGAGCGACACCTGTCCTGAAATCACCCTGGACAATGTACTGGCAACATTCCGCCATCTGAATGCCTGCAAGATGCAGACATTTGAACAGGGACTGATTGATGTCTACCGGAAATTGTCATGGGATTACAGAACCAATAATCCCTGCCGTCTGGGTAAGAAAATCATTATTGAAAACCTGCTGTACCGCTGGAGTAACGGGCGTGTGACGCTGGACTGCAGCGGACGGGAGGCACTGGATGACCTGGTACGTCCGTTTTATCTGCTGGAGGGGCGCAACGTTCCTGACTTCAGGAACAGTATCGGGGCGCAGTATGGTGAATTTCTCGGGAACGGCGACAATGTCGGTAAGCTGTTAGAAGGGGAATATTTTACGGTGCGTGGCTACCAGAAAGGGACCGTACACATTGTCTTTAAGCGTTCTGACCTTGTTGAAAAACTGAATGATATTATTGCACGGCATTATCCAGGTGCATTGCCGCCACGAGTCTGATTAAACAGAAAAGCCCTGGTATTTATGCCGGGGCTTTTTTTTCTGTAATCATCATAATCTCAGAACACGATGTGACATTGTCACATCAATTATTGTTCATATCGATGCCATCTTTCCTGCCTGAATCTGTCTTTTTAGGTGCTGTTTTAGAGGAAGAACGGCGGGATGGTTTTTTCGATTCTGCTTCCCGAATAATGTCACGAAGTGCCTTCTCTCCTACTTCATACCCTGCATTTTTGAGCGTGTCACGAACATCTGCCAGTGTATAACCCTTTGTCCTTACCAGGACAATAATGTCATCACGAATGGCATCAAGAAAATCACGCAATGTTTTCCGTTGAGCGGTGAGATCTGGCAATTCCGATAAAGCAGCTTTTGCCAGCTGGATGTCATCATCTGAGTAAAATTTTTTAGAAGCCATTGGCACTTTCTCTCCGTTTCATGTTGAAGTCTGATTTTATCATCAAAAACTGACTCCTGGCAGGGCTGCGCCCTGCCTCTGCCGTCTGCATAAGACTATGATGCACAAAAATAACAGGCTATAATGGCCTGAAAAACGGGACAGGATGTGCAATTGTAATACCGTCACACGCGACGCTATTACAATTGCCATCTGGTCAGGGCTTCGCCCCGACACCCCGTAAGGAGCCTGAAGTGAGTGATAGTGCGGTAAGAAAGAAAAGTGAGGTACGGCAAAAGACAGTTGTCAGGACACTCAGATTCTCTCCTGTTGAGGATGAAACCATCAGGAAAAAAGCTGAAGATTCCGGACTTACTGTATCTGCTTACATCCGAAATGCAGCACTGAATAAGCGAATTAACTCCCGTACAGATGATGCTTTTCTGAAGGAGTTAATGAGACTGGGAAGGATGCAGAAGCATCTGTTTGTTCAGGGAAAAAGAACCGGTGACAAGGAATACGCAGAAGTGCTTGTTGCCATAACCGAACTTACAAATACATTGCGTAAACAGTTAATGGAAGGTTGAGGATTCTCCGGTGAATGCAGTCATTCCGAAAAAGAGAAGGGACGGCAAGTCTTCGTTCGAAGACCTGGTATCCTACGTCTCTGTCCGGGATGACATGACCGATGAGGAACTGGATTTATCTTCTTCTTCGCAGGCTGAACAACCGCACCGAAGCCGTTTCAGTCGCCTTGTTGATTATGCGACACGTCTTCGAAATGAGTCATTCGTGGCGCTGGTTGATGTCATGAAGGACGGCTGCGAATGGGTCAACTTTTATGGTGTCACCTGCTTTCATAACTGTACTTCTCTTGAAACTGCCGCTGCAGATATGGAGTACATTGCCCGGCAGGCACACTATGCAAAAGATGACACTGATCCTGTTTTTCACTACATCCTTTCCTGGCAGTCACATGAAAGCCCGCGTCCGGAACAGATTTATGACAGTGTACGTCATACGCTGAAATCACTCGGCCTTGCCGACCATCAGTATGTCTCTGCCGTGCATACTGATACAGATAATCTGCACGTCCATGTGGCTGTTAACCGGGTACACCCTGAAACGGGTTATCTGAACCGGTTATCCTGGAGTCAGGAAAAACTCAGTCGTGCCTGCCGTGAGCTTGAACTGAAGCATGGTTTTGCTCCGGATAACGGTTGCTGGGTCCATGCACCGGGAAATCGTATCGTTCGCAAAACCGCCGTTGAACGTGATCGCCAGAACGCGTGGACACGCGGGAAAAAACAAACTTTTCGCGAGTATGTCGCGCAGACAGCGGTCGCTGGTTTACGCAGTGAACCTGTAAATGATTGGTTATCCCTGCATCGTCGTCTTGCGGAAGATGGTCTGTACCTGTCTCAGATGGACGGAAAATTTCTGGTGATGGATGGCTGGGATCGCAACAGGGAAGGTGTACAGCTTGACTCGTTTGGTCCCTCCTGGTGTGCAGAAAAACTCATGAAAAAAATGGGTGACTACACGCCAGTACCAAAAGACATTTTCAGCCAGGTGGAAGCACCAGGACGCTATAATCCGGACTTCATTGCCGCTGATGTTCGCCCGGAAAAAATCGCTGAAACAGAAAGTCTGCAGCAGTATGCCTGTCGTCATCTTGGAGAACGTCTGCCGGAAATGGCACGGGAAGGACGGCTGGAAAACTGCCAGGCTATTCACCGCACACTGGCTGAAGCGGGATTATGGATGCGTGTTCAGCATGGTCACCTGGTTATCTGTGACGGTTATGATCATAACCAGACTCCCGTTCGTGCTGACAGCGTATGGTCGCTGCTGACGCTCGACAATGTGAATCAACTCGATGGTGGCTGGCAGCCTGTACCAACAGATATTTTCCGCCAGGTTACGCCAACAGAACGCTTCCGTGGTCGTCGTATGGAGAGCTGTCCTGCGACCGATAAAGAATGGCACCGTATGCGTACAGGCACGGGGCCGCAGGGGGCTATCAAACGCGAACTGTTTTCTGACAAAGAAAGTCTGTGGGGATACAGCATCAGCCATTGTAGCCCTCAAATTGAAGAAATGATCACACAGGGTGAGTTTACCTGGCAGCGTTGTCATGAGCTGTTTGCACAACAGGGACTGATGCTACAGAAACAACATCACGGGCTTGTTGTCGTTGATGCCTTTAATCATGAGCAAACGCCGGTGAAGGCCAGCAGCATTCATCCTGATCTGACACTGGGGCGTGCAGAGCCACAGGCCGGACCTTTTGTGAGTGCCCCAGCAGATTTGTTTGACAGGGTGCAACCTGAAAGTCGCTATAACCCGGAGCTGGCTGTCAGTGACAGGTACGGGGTCAGCAGTAAACGTGCCCCAATGCTGCGCCGGCAGCGACGTGAAGCCAGAGCTGAGGCCCGTGCTGACCTGCGTGCCCGCTATCTGGCATGGCGTGAACAATGGCGTAAACCAGATCTGCGTTATGGGGAACGTTGTCGGGAAATTCATCAGGCATGCCGTCTGCGGAAGTCACACATTCGTGCGCAGTACGATGATCCGGCATTACGTAAGCTGCATTATCACATTGCAGAAGTTCAGCGAATGCAGGCATTGATCAGGCTGAAAGAAGACATCAGGGATGAGCGACAGAAACTTATTGCTGACGGGAAATGGTATCCACCCTCTTACCGTCAGTGGGTCGAAATTCAGGCTGCTCAGGGAGACAGGGCTGCTGTATCGCAGTTGAGAGGCTGGGATTATCGCGATCGCCGTAAAGACAGGTCACGCACAACGACGACAGACCGCTGTGTCGTGCTTTGTGAACCGGGCGGAACGCCGGTATACGGTAATACCGGTGATCTCGAGGCCCGTCTGCAGAAGAACGGGAGTGTTCGTTTCCGTGACCGTCGGACGGGAGAGTTTGTCTGTACGGATTATGGTGACAGGGTTGTTTTCCGTAATCACCATGACCGCAATGCGCTGGCAGATAAACTGGATTTGATTGCACCGGTATTATTCGGGCGTGATCCACGCATGGGTTTTGAACCAGAAGGAAACGACAAACAATTTAACCAGGTCTTTGCTGAAATGGTTGCCTGGCATAATGTGACAGGCCGTACCGGTCACGAAGACTACAGGATTACGCGACCGGACGTGGATCATCACCGTGAAGGAAGTGAACGCTACTACCGCGATTATATCGCGGCGAACAGCAACGATGACGCATCACTGCCTCCGCCGGAGCAGGATAAACGCTGGGAACCGCCTTCTCCAGGTTAAAAAAAAGGCCGCGCCAGAATCCGGCGCGGCCACTGTTCAGTACATTCCGTCCCAGTCCGGACGGTTGTTTTTTTTATGATGAAACCCGTTTACAGGACGCCCTGTCGGGTGGTTATTGTCCTGTGGAAGCGTTAACAGGTTTATACCTGCTCTTTCTGCTCTCACTGATATCTGATTTTCCTCTTTTGTTTCAGGTAGTTCTGGTCTGTTCAGCGTGATATAGCGAATTCGTCGCTCTTCCCGTGTGGTCGTTTTAAGCGTATTCACCGCTGTTTCCCATAAGGCGTTTTCACGTGCGTTGATATCCGTGTCGTACTCTTCCAGCATTGCCATAGCCGCCTGACGTCCTGCAATGCGTTGCTGGAATGTATCCACGATCGTGTGTGGCTCTGTGCGAATTTTTCGTCTTTTTCTGGAGGGTTTTGCAGTCAGGACGCCAATGATGGCACTGACATTTTCCGGTGACGGTATTCGACGTTGAGTAGTACGGGGAACAAGACGGCGGAGACGGTCCAGGCGTGGCGCATCCACGCTGATATACCTGTTTATAACAACGGGATCGCTGCTGCAGCTTTTCTCATCGTCAGGGATGAAGAATGATGCTGATGGTACGGTTTCTCCCCGGAAAATAGAAAAGAACTCGCCAGGATGAAGTTCAATCAACTCCTGAACATTTATCTTGCTTTCCATCAGGATGCTGATTTGTGGGCTGTCAATCCATGATTCACCAAATATGCCGTCCTGACGCTGCAGGTTGTTCATTCTCGCCCTGGCTTCTTCACCGGCGGCGCTTTTCAGCGTTCTGGCCGTACTACCCTCGCTGACAATCCTGCCGGCAAATTTTGTCCCCGTGTTCTGCATCAGTGTTGCAGTATTCGTGGCTGTTGTCTGTCCTTCTATACGCTCCTGGTCCTGTGCCATCAAAACCAGAGCAAAATCCAGTGAACGCACCTGAGTGGCTTCCACAGCAATACGGTCCGTATAGTATGCCCCCACTTCATCAAGGAAACACAGATAAGGGAAACGCCCCTTATATTTTTTGACTTCCAGTGCATCGGAATCAGTTCCTTCGAGGCGGTAGCCCAAATCACGGGCGAGAATCATACTTTTCTGGGTGATAAACATTCGTCCAAGAGCAGACGTTGTATGCGCTGATGTATCCAGAGCGGGGATCATTACCATCAGAATCCTGTCGCTGTGAATGCTGTCACGAATATCGATATCACCGGAATCTTCAGCAAAAATATCCCCGAATGCTTCCGTGAATGTGCTGAAAGTTTCAGAAAACTGCCCGGAGAGATAAGCATGTTGTTTTCTGGGTTCTTCCGTCCAGGCTGATGGTGTCCTGACCAGCGACAGGTCGAAACCGGGAACGTCCTGAAGGTAGTTACGTAACGGTGCGATAGCTTCTTCCGGCCACTGATCATCGAGGCCACGACAGTAAAGTTTGGCCATCCCTTCGAGAGTCATATGTTCACGGAGCATCTGCAGCGACATTGTTTTGCCTTCGCGCACACACCAGAATTTAGTACCAAATACCAGTGCCTTATTCATGGCAATGGCCCGGGACTGCCACTCGCCCCCCTGGACGTTCTGGGGCAGCATTGACTGCATTGTCTCCGCTGTGAATGCCTCGGTGCTGTAACAGAAGGGATTCCAGGTATTTGACTGAGGACGCGTTTTTTCACCACTCAGAATGATTTCACTGCGGGATTTTCCTCCGTTCATGAAGTTAATGACTTCCACATCGTCTTCACGTCCAAAGCGTCTGGCCAGATACCAGATCGTTCTTGCCGTATCATTCTGTGCCTTGCCATCGACAAGGGTGAATCCTCTTGCCCAGCAAAGTGGGTTAATCGCCCAGGCAAAGATGGTTTCCGTTTTACCGCCACCGGTGGTGGCGAAAAACATTATATGGCGGGTCAGATCGTCCATACTCAGCCATAACTCCCTGCCAATATCCCTGACGCGTTGATAACCAACATAGAATATGCCGCTGGCCGGTGATTCCAGAATGACCTCATACTGGAACAGGGTTGGCCAGAAGCTGAAAAGACTTCTTTTAATCATTCTGTCCTGTGACGGGTCAGCACATTCCAGCGTCATGGGCATACGAAGAGGGCAGCGCCATCGCTGCAGACTAAATACCAGCATTGTTATCAGTGTGAACAACAGACATGCCGGTAATGCAAGTGGCCAGATAAAACTGGCCACAAGACTTGCCACCAGGCAAAAGCCATAGATATTGAGACTCTGGAGTGCATTCCAGACAGGATTTCCCCAGGCTGTACGGTGTAAAAGCTCGGGGTTAACGCGATGTTCACTCATGGCCAGACTCGCTGTCGGTGGTTTTCAGGAATAAATTAAGCGTGCCAGTTTCCTGCAGAATTCCTGTAGGCAGATGCCAGCCGGTGTCGGACAGCACCCATGGGGTACCGGCAAATCCGAACTTACGGAAGGCGACATTGTTTACATCAATTGCAGCTCTGGCCGCTTTCAGGCATGTTTCATCTGCAGGCGTTGTTTCTTCTGATGGCGTCATCATTCCGTTATCTGCGGAATACAGTCGGTGCCAGCCGGCAGCACGTTTCTGAGCATCTTTTTCACACAGCAGTGGTGCCACACGGTCGGTGGATTCCTCTCCACCAATAACTGAAACCGGGTAGATAACGACATTGAAGTCGCTGGCCAGGCGTTTTAAGGCTGGCTCCAGAAGTCTGCAGTTAGGACAGGCAGGATCGAGAAATGCGTAAAGGGTTCGTTCATGACCGGATGACAGGTTGACGGTAAACATTCCCCGATCGGCGTTCCGCTTCAGAACAGCAGCCAGATTATGTCGGGCAGCTGCGGCTTCCGGATTTTTGCTTGTGAGTGTTTTCTCCGGTACCTGGACGTCTTTTTTCGGGGGAACCGCGAGTTGAATGCCTTCATTTAATGGCACGGTGTGATTCAGGTGAGGGGGGAGCAGTCGTGGCTCACCTGCCGTCTGTACTGCTTCAGGCGTTGTATCATCCCAGAATACACGATCAACATAGCGGAACAGAAAGACGGCAATCGTTGCCATTACGAACAGTACAACGCTGGCGATTATTGCACGGAACAAAGGTGTTCTGCTGAAGCGGCGTTCCATCAGGTATTCAAGGCGCAGGCAGGAATCAATAGCTGTAAGTATCTGGTCAGCGTTATGCTCCTGTTTATCAATCAGGACGGTTTCTCTGTTACGGGTGCCCATGGCGTCAAAGGCTATATGAATCAGTTGATTATTTCGTGTTACCAGCCCTGACAGGGCATCCTGTGGAAGGACGGCAATAATTTCTGTCTTACCATCCGGCCAGATTGCCTGCACGGAAATATGTTTTGCAATGCGTGTTGCAAAGTACTCGATTGTCATTTTCAGTTCTCCGGATAATCAGAATTCGTTGTCTGTAGCAGGTGTGCGGGGCAGGATGTCGTCGGTGAGGGACCAGTTGGTCAGGATGCGGCGTTTCCGGTCGCGATCTGGTTGTGGTTCATCCCAGATAAGACCGAGACTGAGCATATCCCGCCGTAAGCCTTCCACCGCTTCATCAACACAGGGTTCAGGGCAGGGAAGACCAAAACGCATGGCTTCGGCCTCTGCACGTGCAACGGCCACCACGCCAGCGCCTTCAATAAATCCTTTCGTGGTATTGGCGCGGTGTAATGCATAAAACAGCGTCCTGTCCACGCCTTTCAGCCAAATCCAGTTGGGTGGCGTAAGCCGCAGGTCATGTGCATACAGCCAGACCAGCCCACTGCGGACGTAGCGATGTTGTTTCAGCCATTGCTGTGCTCCGTTGCTTTTAATCACTCTCTGGAAAGCTGATTTGGCCAGTGAATAAACAGGGGTACAGAATTTCCCGCTGTCCCGTTTGCTTTTAATTCTGCATGAGAGGTTCAGTGTATCCATGAGCTTTAATGCTGCCTTACGATCATCCAGGAAATACTGAAGGCCAAATATGGCAAAGAGCGCTTTTTCATGTGGTGCCATGTCTTTCCAGGACGTTAAAGGTTTACCCAACTGGGCCATGAAACATCGTCTTGCAGCTGCAACATCGAGCTGCATATTGGTGATGAGAGTATGCTGTTCGACAAATGCTTCCGGGGTGAGAGCAACCCGCCGTTCAGGTCGTTTGCCACCATGAAAGAGTTTTTCCGGATCACCATCTGCCAGCACAGGGGCGATAGCAGGGGACAACGAAGCAAAGATGTGTGGCAGTCGGGTAATATCTACTGGTCTGCGGGTGAAACGGCTTTGTCCCGGATGTTGATACCACTCCCACAAACACCAGAGTGTCACAGGTAAGAGGTACATCCACAGAATACCTATGGTCTGCTCCATGACGTTAACCCACTGGCTATAGCTTATGTTGGCGGCGTTGTTACCGGTCATGGCAAGCAGGTTGTATCGTGGTGCTGCATAGTTATGAAATGGTCCCCAGTCTACCAGTCCCCATAAGGTATGAAGAATCAGGCAGCTGGCGTAAACCACTTCCGGCAAGAATAACCATATGACGAATAGCAGCAGGATAAGAAGGACACCAACAGCGCCCCATATCTGCATAGGATCTTCTGCGACAGGCTGTCGATTGTAAGACATGACAAAGTCTCCATTTCTGGAATTTAAATCAAACGGAAAGATTAAAAATTTATTTGCAGGCGATAAGAGCTAACCAGAGGAGTTAGCCGTGCGATAAAAGGATTGTTGCAGATACGAAAGTCGTTAGAATAGCTGCGGGCGCTTGAGGCTGTATGCCGAAAGCGTTTTGTGGACGGTATACAGCAGAAAGCCCCTGGAGATTTTTTTATCAATCAACCAAGGGCTCTACTGTAATGCCTCAACAACATTATAGTAGCCCGATAACCGCCGGAAGGCAATGGAGGGGCTATGATGCCACAGCGAACGTTTTTAATGATGTTAATCGTCGTCTGTGTGACGATTCTGTGTTTTGTCTGGATTGTGAGGGATTCGCTTTGCGGACTCCGGCTCCAGCAGGGAAACACAGTGCTTGTGGCAACGTTAGCCTACGAAGTTAAACGTTAACGGGCAACACGGCGGCAGGTTTTCTGCCGCCGCTTTGTTGCGAAGGCTGACCTCATTGCGCCCTTTCTTCTTCAATGAAGCGTATCCGGTATTGTTTCATTTTCCCTGAAGCCGATTAGCTCCAGCCGAATGCCTTTGCCATCGGGGGCCACGTTCTGCATTTCGCAGATACCACGTCGGGTCATGAGTGTGAAGGCTGTCATTGCCAGCATGGCTAACGCATTTTCCTCGCTTCCGCAGCGTTTCTCGAGAGCAGCGGCAATTTCTTCTATGCTCCCCACCTGAAAGCAAGAGTCGAATTCTTTACTCCACTTTTCTGACATCGGATTTTCTCCCTGTATTTATGGGTAGTTATCGAACTGAATGTGCCAGTTTTTTCAGGAGACGGCAAAGTTGAGATGGCTGATTCAGGTTCAGAGCATGAGTTTCCCCGGTGTGACGGGCATGGCGGGGCGGATTTTGCAGATACAAAAGACGTAAAAAAACCGACTGGTGAGGCCGGCTTTTTTACTGTTACGCTACAAAGTTGATGACTCTGACCAGAAAAGAGCTGTCTATAACTGACGCTAAAAATGATAATTTGTTCTACCTGATTAATGCAACATGCCATAAGTTTACGGGAAAGGCTGACCAGCTGATATTGTTGCAAAATACGAAAGTCGTCAAAATCGCGGTGGGGAGCTTGAGGCTGTAAGCTGAAAGCGTTTGTGAAAGCCCCGGGAGATTGTTCTATCAATCAACCAAGGGCTCTACTGTAATGCCTAGACAACATTATAGTAGCCCGCTGACGTCCTCCACGCCAGAGGGAGCTTGCTACGTACAGCTTGTCGTTACTCAGAAGTAATAAATGTAAAAAAACCGACTGATGAGGTCGGTTTTCTTACTGTTCCGTTACAGAGTTGGTGGCCCTGACTGGAGGAAATCTCTTTTCAGCTAACGTTCTTATAATAGTGTTCTGTTCATTTGATAACAACCACCCTTGTAATCCGCAGGTTAGCACTGTCTGGCGACACATCTGTCGTGATGACGGTAACCAGAACATGAGTCTTCCCGGTATAACAGGCATGGTGGGGCGGATTTGCAGAAACAACAGATGTAAAAAAACCGACTGGTGAGGTCGGCTTTTTTACTGTTCCGCTACAGAGTTGGTTGCTCTGGGCGGGAAAAGACAGTCTGTATCTAACATAATCAATTCTATGCTTTGTCCCAAAGCTATGTCAAAAATCCTGCTAATCAAAAAAGAGATCTCACGTTAAAAATTTGTACCCTTCTTTAACTTCCAGTGCCTGCTCATTTGACTCAAACATCAGTCTTGTTTTCCCGGGAACACCCCATGAAATGTATTCGACATCTATCCACCATTTTCCATATTCTTCATATGGCCCGGATATTACTTTTTTGACAAAGGCGTCTACCAGATTCATTGCTTTTTCCTTTTTGTGTTGAAAATAATTAATGCGCTGGCTGTGATAATTGCTATTTTCTCCCATATGATATTTTTCTCATGGGGGGATTCTACGGAGATTATTTCTTCGCATTGGAATATATTGGATATGTTTATTCATGAATAAGAGCAGGTGTGGGATTTCCTGCTCTTTTTGTTGGCGTTATTTTACGTACTTCCAGACAGAAGCCGGTACTTTGTCGTACAATTTGTTCATTGTCAGTTCCGCAAGGCGATGATCAACTGCAGAGTTGAATGCTTCTATTTTATCTGAGGCCAAAGTGCCCTGGTTTTTAGCAATAATTTTCTCAAGTGTCTTTAAGCTGGAACAGCGACGTAACTGATATAACCATTCCTGTTTTGTTTTTGCCATAAATAGGTCCTTGGGTTTATTTAATACGGCATAAGCTATGTGTTGTTGCAAACAAAAGCCGGCTCATTTGAACCGACTTTTATGGGGGGGTTATCTTAAAATACTTCGGCTACAGGCATGCCTGCAATCTGCTCCCACTCCTTACGCTTTTCCTGAATCAGGCGAGGAAAGTCGACAGGGTAATCATATCCTCGACTTGCCATAGCGTGCATGGTGTTTGATGCGGTTTCTGGATGAGTACACCATGATGGAACAGGAACCATTGGCAGGTTGATGTATTTCGTATGAATTTCCAGTGTTTTGTCGTCTGTTACAGTACGAGTGAAATTATGAATGTCAAAACCGATAACATCCATAATGTTGCCTGGATAGATACGGACATACAACATTGTGCCCTTTTTAAGGTCAATTCCGAAATAAGCTCCCTGAGTTAAAGATAATCCTTCATATCCCTTCTCTGGAGAGTAGAAGCCTGACTCTTTTATTGTTTGTACAACTTTTCTTATCTTTTCTCTCCTTGTTTTTGCACGTGAATACATCCATATACCTGGTGCAAGTAATAAGAACCAACTACCAAAAGTGACAACATAATCTTCGACCTTATTTCCGAAATAACGATCAGAACATAGCATTTCGGTAAAGCCTAATGCGCAGAATAGAAAAAAAGGTATTCCAAGATAGAAATAAGCTTTCCTTAATACATAATAAAATAGCCACCAGGTTGGAAATCTGTCTGTTGTCTCTTTTTTAGCTTTCATATAATGCCTCCCCTCGTACTATCTATTATTTTAATGCCGATGGGGAGGTAGTGCAATATTTATATTGTATTATCCTTTTATTCCATCTTTCTCGTCTTTCCCTTTTGTCAAATCTTTAAGGCGTTCATTTTTCATTCCGGGAGCATGCCGGATATTGCGACTTCCTCCAATAAATATTTCTTTAACAGAATTTGCCATGCTGCCAAGCGTGTTGGCTCCATCACGTCCCCCCAGGAAGTTAATAACATGATCCGGTAGGTAAGCCTGAAGGGCAAAAATGGCGGCTACAGTGGTTGTACAAATTCTGGCGTATATCAGCAGGAAACCAGCAAGACTGAAAATACCGGTCAGCGAATTGAACTGTACGTTAACCAGGGCTGCGCCAAATAATGCATTCAGTATTGTGCCTACGGCGATGATGGCTACAGAAGCAAAGAAAAAACCGAAGACCATGATGGGCGGCCTTATCATACTATCAATTAAGTATATATAACCGTAGGCTGCCCGACTTCCTCTGTCTTCAGATGTCCCGAGATGTGTTGCAGCCCACAGAGGCCCGGCGGTACATCCTATTAATACGCTGACTATCCAGTTTCCGATGCCTGTCATCCAGAAAATAAACGGAATAAATGGCAGGTAAATTGATAAGGAAAATCCAGCGCAGAACATCAGGAACAAAAGAAAATAAACAGGTGGTGCAAGTGCTTCAAACAGCGCGGTAAGCATCGAAGCGGCACCTGTTAGTGAGTTAAAGAATTTTACAAGAATTGAATCTTTGCCACCGGCAACGACAACTCTGGCCGTTGTATATATAGTCCAGATTCCTTCTGCACTGACCATTGTTATATCTCCGATATTTTTCATTTTTATCAGAGGATTAATTTGAGTACTGGTTGTGCCTGTGCCACTTGTTTCCGTTGCAATCCTGTTAGTGAGGCTAACAAGGGGACCCATAATTTCAGACAAGGCTGATTTCGGATCTTGTGCATTTGCCATGCGTTGTTCACTGGATGATACTACTGTGCCCAGCGGTGGCGTATATGAGGAATTCTGCAATTGCGTCCTATAGGCACTCATGACTGCACTGAATAAGTCAGTATCACCAACTTCTCCCAGTGATGACATTGAAGTTACAGCTGGAGCTCTGTCAGCCAGCTCTGCCAGACGCTGGTTAGCAGTGGCAAAGGTCTGATACCACGCGCCAAGCGTCACCCATCCATAGGTTGTGAGATAAGACTTGAGAGCTTCTTTCCTGGATTGTTCTCCGTTATCAATAGGTAGCGATTTTTGTACAGCACGTTCATACTCGTCGGCTGCTCTCTGAATCCGTGTCTCGATATCCGGCAATGTTCCGTTGCCAGAATTTCTTTTTTCCAGAAATGTTGTCACAAACTCACTGGCAGCGTTGTCCATGTCGCTAATCATATTATCCATGGCTGCACGTTGTGCTGAGATAACACCGCTGTACTCGTTTTTACTGAAGGGATTAAAGAATTTTCCAATCGTCGATTGATCTGTTGTTCCGTTTCCTTCTACTGACAGGCTGGCTGTACCACAGATACCGCTGCCATTGGATACCGTGACAGTGTAATTACCACTGGCGGTTTTAGCTGATTCTGTCATCAGTGAAGTCGAGGATTTGGCCGTCTGATTAAAATCATTTAGTCCTGCGTTAACCGCATACTTACACAGTTCCATTTCAAAAATGCCACGCGCTGCTGTTCGTGTGGATGCCTGAACTGGCTGTACAGTCATTGAATAACCATTTGCGATATTATCAGCGGCAAGTTGAACCATCACATTGGCGGACCCAACCCCCATTATCGATGCGCCCCATAACATAATGAGCTGAGCGAGACTCCAGCCATTTCCGGTTGGAACGATCATCAGAAAACCTGCAACGACACTCAGTGTGCCGACGACATCGCGTCCGGTGCTGAATACCTGTCCCTGATGCCCCGAACGCACAACATGACGGATACCAATGAACATAAACCAGACAACGGCAAGTACGGCGATGATACTGTTGAACGCCCCGAACATGCTTCCGATTAGGGTGGGGGCGCTGGTTGACAGTGGATTGGTGACCACATCACCGAATATCGTGACCAGCGCCTGACGGGACAGATCGTCAGGATTGGTTGCGGCAGACACAATATCCTGATAGGTCACTGAAGCCATTGCCGGCAGTGAGGATATAGCAAGGCCTGCACAGAGTGCGCGAAGTAAAATTTTCACAGTAACTCCGGAATAGAATTGCGTATGGGCAAAGGCCACACAGGATTTAATTAAGGGGGATGGCGACATGCCAGTGGTACTGGCATCTGGACGTGATCAGTATTGTTTACTGGTTACGGCAATTAACGTGGCATTGCGCCAGCCATTGCGGGTGTTCAGAAAATCACGAAAAGTCCCCTGCTCGGGTTCGCTGACTTTTCGTTCATGCAACTGCCAGAGGCGGTATGTAACAATCAGTGCTCTGGAAGCACAAAGAGCGACGCCTGACAGTATCAGCACAAGAGTGCTGATGGCGCGTACCAGAGTCGTAAGAGGTAATGAAGAGGCGGCAAAGAGCATACCACTGAGAAACAAAGCGATGGCCAGCAGACTCCAGCAACAGAATCGCCATACTGTTCTGCGCCGGCGGAAACGACGATCCAGATCGTCTACTGACATATGGCTGGCCTGCAGAGCTTCTTCCCACGTGAGGTGGAGTTGCGCCTTTTTATTATTTACCTGACGAAATCTGTCCAGCCTGCGTTTTTGTTGTTCCAGCATATGCTGTACAGAATTCGTTATCAGGCGAGTCTCCATCAGAGGAACAAAAATGTTAATAATTCCCCGGGTGGCTATGCGGGTTATGGATAGTGATTTTTTGACGTTTTTCGTCTGGTCTGAATTTTCCGGTAACTTATTCATTTTTTCAGTCCTGTTCTGACGTCAGCTTTCAACGTGCGTTTGCCTGATTGATTGTTTTCTCAAGGCTACCGAGTTGTTTTTCATAATACTGGCGGGCAGTCAGAGCCAGTTGCTGGCCAGAGATAACATTACCTTGGCGGATCTGTTCTTTCAGATCGTTCAGTTGCCAGTTCATTTGCGCAGTGATTCTTACCAGTTCACGGAGCAGGTTATCCCCCTGCATTTCCTGTAAATCCACCAGGTATGCTGTGTTGGCGTAGCGCCGGCCAGCCTCAAAAGCTTCAAACTCACGGGTACTCATATATCCCCGTGCTTTTGCTTCTGGTGAAGCCACCTGGTCGAAGTAAGCGGCCGCTGAGTCTGACTGCAGTGTTTCAGCCAGTGCTTTACGTGTGCTTTCATTAGGCGTGCTGTCAGCAATCAGCGTCAGTTGGGGATTCGACGCAGAATCAATGATGCCGTTGTATTCGTTCTGGAGTCCGACGTAGGTTCGCCCACTCTGGGTATTCACTTCTCCTTTACCCAGAGCACGACCGGCAGAGGGGCGGGAAGTGTTTTTCATGTAAGCAGTCGCTGCATCTATTTGCTTCTGATCCCATGTCAGTGCCGCAGGTGTGTCCGCTGTACCTGCGCCGTGGTAAATCGAGCGTACCTGACTGTCTCCACCTGGTATTTCGCCCACAGAAGGACAAACGGCGGTTCCTCCAAAACGTGCATATTCTGCTTCTGTACAGTAACTGGCGTGTATGGCCGCGCCATCATAAGCTTCCCGCACGGGAGAGTTTGCTGCGCTGGCCAGACGGTCGCGGATGCTACGGTTGCTCACACCGCCACCTTTACTGAGTTTTGAGGCTGCGGATGCTGAGGCACTTTTGCTTTCTGTTGCAATCCCTGATGCGGATTCACTGCAGATGGAGTCTGGCACGGTGAAGCTTTTCCGTGCCTCCTCGAGGCGCTGAGTTTCATTACTGAAAATCATCTGCTGACGTGTCGCCTGTCCGTTCTGGGCAATGACACTTGCCAGCTTTTCAGAGTTCTGATTGATAGCGGTACCCGTGGCTGTCTGGGTACTCAGTATGTTGCCAAGGACATCTTTGATGGCTTCCATTCTGGGGATGACCTGCTCTTCAACAGGCCGGCTGGCGACGACGGTGACTGAATAAGCATGAGCCTGGCATGCCGTTCCACTCAGGGTGGCTATAAGGGCTGCGAGTAATGTTTTTCTTTGCATTTTATTGTCTCCTGCTCGGGATGGAGCACAAGGTCAGGAAGGCTGTCGTATTTTCTGTCTTCAGGTAGTGGGGCCAGTGGGAAACACTGATATCGCCTGGTGATATAACCTTTCCTGTTCCGGTTATCGATGATGCTGAAAGAACGACGTCTGACGCGCCGTAAGGTGGAAGGGTCAGTATCCATAACAGGCCAGTCACCGGCACTCAGTGCCGGCGTTCCGGGAACGGATGGCCATAACCAGGTATCATCGGACATCAGCGAAGCCAGCGGTGAAGGGAGTATCCACTGGATGACATGCTGAACGTCGAATGGTGCTTCATCCGGGACAGAAACCTGCCATATTGCCGTTGTTATCAGCTCATCTGTGCTGGACGGCAACAACAACCGCATGCCTGTAACCTTTCCCTGTGTTCTGGCATCCGAGGCGTATATCACTCTGGGATTGGGGGCCGGATGTAACCTGAAGACACGTGACGGCAGAGTGAATGAGAAACTGTCACCTTTTACCTCAAGTTTTTTAAGAAATACCTGCCCTCTGGCAGGTCTCCGGCAGCGTGGGGTGATATGAATTGTACACATCAGAGATTGTATCCCTGTTTTCGGATGAGCTCCGAGGCCAGTTCTTCAATAACATTGTCACTGTTATGTTGGCCCGCCCGGTGCTCAATTAATGACGTTGCAGAACCTCTGGGGAAGTTTTCGGCCAGAATCTTACGTGCTCGAACTGAACCTAACTTATTTGTCAGTGTTTTACGCAGGGCACTGTCTTTTGGCGATGAGTTCAGCGCCCATAGCTCCAGTGGACCGACGGTAAATTTGAGTATTCTCGCAAGCGTGCCACTTTTTACCCTGAATACTCCCAGAACAGGAACA
This sequence comes from Escherichia sp. MOD1-EC6021, assembly GCF_002965245.1. Lineage (NCBI taxonomy): Bacteria > Pseudomonadati > Pseudomonadota > Gammaproteobacteria > Enterobacterales > Enterobacteriaceae > Escherichia > Escherichia sp. MOD1-EC6021. The sequence continues at coordinate 24,111 of NZ_PTRU01000023.1, forward strand.
CCACTACCATCTGGTGCCGGGCCTTCCGGCATTTTCAGGAAGCGTTTCAGCATAAATTCAGGAACGTTGAAGTTATCCCTCAGTACGGGGATATCTTCGGGTTTGTAGCGCAGTAACCAGAGAGTATTTGCTGACTTAAGAACGCTTTCCGGGTAGTCCCTCAGATACTGCGTACTCAGAACCGTGCGGATAGCAAACTTGCGTTGCTCACGCTCTTGGGTATCCAGATTTTCCCAGATGAAGTCAATGCCCCGGGCGTTATGCAGTTCATCATAAACTTTTGTCTTAACCTCCTGATCAAGTTGGTTAATACGTTTAAGAGCGATTTCATGGTATTCCCGTGGAAGCTGCTTTAACACTTCATCCCTGTATTGTGGCAGGGTGAAGTCACCACCGGCGATCTGACCTGCAAGCAGGTACATGATGCCGGTTTTAAGCCTGCCTGCAGGCGTTTTGTCACCGGCAACATTATTCAGATCGACAGCGATGACCCGGGTTTCCGGGTTGATCATAAACCGGGTATACCCGGATATCATGGGGTAGTCGTTATGTCCCTGCTCCAGGGCGCGGCGGATGTAGTCCAGCAGAAGCTCGTTTGAACCATCACGCTGAACAGTACCGAAAACATCCCTGAGACTGGTATGGCCCAGCATCGAGGACACTTCGGGAAGCTGGGGCATTGCCTGATAATGTGCCCGCTGAGCCGCCATGATATACCCGGCATTGTGGAGCATATCCCGGACTTCAAACCAGGTTGATCTGGCCCACCAGGCTGCATCATGTTTTTCATACAGTCCCGAGTCCTGCAGTGCTGAATCCACCAGTTCTTCCGTTGAGGCGCGATAAAGTCGCGGATTATTTTCACCGTACTCTTTAAAAGCCAGCTCGATAAGCTGGTTGATAATTTGTCGGGTGTCTCCGGGGTTACAGGGTTGACCGGTACCGGTATCGACACAGAGAGCACACAGCACCGATGACATGAAATTCTTTTCCGGCGTAATAGGCTTTTTAGCGCCGTACATCACGTCAAAAAGGTTACGGGTGTAGTCCGGATCATTGCTCAGAATAATACCGACAGCTTCGTCTTTTCTTTCCTGAGGAAGACTGTCGCGAATAAGCTGAACCAGTCCCTGAGCACTGTATCCCTTATCGATATAGGCAATGAAGGGCAGGTTTTTCTGAGCAGATGATATCTGTATTTCCGACAACGTATTAATCAGAACTGATTTACCCAGTCCCGGATCGCCTGGTGCCAGTTCTGTATGTTTATTTTGTTGGGATGACGCCAGACCAACCTCAAATGCGGAACCGTCTTCTGTATGTAACATCAGATTCCCTTTGCCTCGCCAGACAGAGCCTGCCCTGTTAAGCGGGAAAAGCGAGATGGCATGTGACAACGGGGGATACAGGGGAACCGGGCCGGAGCCTCCGGATGCCGCGAGAATGGTATTCACCCAGGCGCGTCGGGGATCGCCAAATGTTGTCGTGGTGCCACATACGCCCCAGCCTTCAATGGCTGATTTCAGAATGGCCTGGTTTCGTGCGCATATTTCACGTGTTTTTCCCCACGTGGAGGCCATGATGGTCATTATGCAGACAGGTTCTTTTTCATCCGTTGCCGCCAGGGTCATAACGGATTCATACATTGGACGAACGGCAGAAATGAAGCTGCTGTAAGTCAGAAGCGTTTTCTTCAGATTAAGAGCCTTCATCCCGCCGGGCATCAGATCCATTCTGATGCGCCAGGGGACTGCGCGGGGGACGGCACGGACCAGTTCGTTAAACGTCTGCAGATTTTGCGGAGGTAAAGTAATCGATACCATTCCGTGCCAGAGTCCGCCCGCCTGAACCAGGTTGCCCTGTGTGGTCACCTGCGTGTTGAATAACTGCAAATGCAATGAAGGAGCATGTAGTACGGATTCATCGTCAGTCCAGCGATATCCTGCTGGCTGGGCATCTTCAGGCAGGTGGGGTTGCCAGTTACGCGGTGTGCTGTACCGTTCTGTCTGACGACGTATTTCACGCCCGACTTCGTGTATATCCAGAAGCCGGAGAATCAGGCCATCAGATGAATGTCTCAGTGCCTGTTCCACATTATCAAGAAAAGCTTCGTGGCGGATTTTCAGTGCAGATAAGGTCCACTGCCAGGGGGACTGGGCAAAGCGTGCTTTCGGTACCCGTTCAGCCAGTCTTCTGACAAGCTCATCATGGGCAGTGCGATCGCTGTTGCTGATAAGGTCGGGTCCACTCCAGATCGCCAGCCAGCAACGCTCCCGGACCAGCCATGGGGACAGTGTTGTGACTTTCTCATCGACCACATCCTGTAACTGGATACCTGTATTAGCCAGTGAGCGTTTTTGTGGGGCGACCATGTCTTCGATTTCCTCTTTCCCCATTTCAGGGTCACGCTCGAAAACGCAGCTGATTTTATGACCGCTGTTTTTATATGCCGTATTCAGGCTGTCACTCATGCTGGTGATCAGCGATTCCAGTGAACCTGAGCCAGTCTGGTCGGATGCTTCATCCATTTCCCTGAAAGCACCGCTGACTTCAAAGACAGAGAGATATTCTCCACGCTTTGTGGCTGCAATATAGGGCGAATTCAGCCATGGGCGACGTTCACGATCCTGTCTGTCCAGACCAATTACAGTACGTAAATCGCAATACTCAACAAAACTGCTTGCGACAGAGAAACGGGATAGCGTGTTCAGACAGTCTTCGATAGTGAAGATTAAACGGTTTATGTTCATAGGTGAGGGAACTCCGGACTTACAGGAGGGAGGTTTGTGCAGTTTGATTTTTTTAATGCCACCCCGCGCTGGAGTGGCATGAAGAAAAATCAATCAACGTATTCTTTTTTGATGAATGAATCTGGTGTCAGAATCAGGGCAATCCCGTTCATTTTTTCACGCAGGGGCGAACGACCGGAAGGTGGATAGCGACGAAAAACGTCAGCGAAATCGGCTGGGCGGAAACTGCGGAATTTATCCTCAACCGCCAGTCTGTTTTGCATCAGTGCAGAGAGCGCTTCTCGTCCCCGCCGGACCCGGAACTTATCATTACTGAAAACTTCCTGTAATGAACGACGGTTAAGGGCCACGACCGTGGATGGATGAAGGTCGGGTAGCCACACCATAACGCCCTGTGCTGCGGCATAACCATTCAGTGAATGCCAGGCGTGGCAGAAAGCACATAAGCTGTAAGGCGGGCCGTCTTCATGAAACAGTTCCTGCTCTTTCTCTGACAACGGCTCTGTACTGGTGATTTCAGCTTTCTGTACATGGCGGAGTGAAAGACGTCTGGCAGACAGACGGGCCTGCTCAAGCGCCCGTTCAGCGGCTTTTACTGCCGTGTTGTACTTTTCCTTTTCGCCGGTTGCGACTGGTTCACCACGCTTTTTTAACTTATCCAGATGTTCTGTGGCCTTATTAAGACGAACTCGTGTGTCACTGATTGTGTCGGTAAGCTGTCTGAGTGGCCATGAGTCATCCAGTCTGAAACGGTGCCTGACGTTTTGCCGGCAGCAGATACATCGACCGGGCGTTGTTAATTCCGGTTCCGGTAACAGTGGCTCCTGTGTATGAACCACATCAATTTCTGGAAAGGGATACAACCACAAGTCTTTAATGCTGTGTTGCATGAGCAGGCTCCGTACTGGTGTAACGTTTCACGGCTTCCAGAATGATGTTTGCGATTTCATCGGAACAGCATTCTGCAAAAATGAATTCCTGATCGTCCCGACTGTCGTGGGCAATCACATTGCCGTTTTCTGTTCGTCGTAACGTTATGTGCTCCGGGCTCCAGGCAGACATATGTGCCTCCTTGTATTGCCGAACAGGAAGGGCACCGGATAAATGCCAGTGCCCTGGACAAGATTAGCCAATGGAAATTGTGGAAATCCCCAGCTGTTTCTGGCTGCGACTCATCATTTCAGGTCCGGCGACAAGTAGCGCCCCAATGACGATAGATAGAATGCAACCAGCCAGTCCCATCCCCCCTTGTTTCCCAACTTTTTTCAGCCCAATCAGGCCCCCGAGAAACAGAATTACGCCGATGAACTGCGCAATAGTCAGTGATGATGACTGTGCTGTTTTGGCACCTTGTTCGACATTGCGAACCATATCGGCAAGATCTCCATCGGCAAGAACGGCTTTGGGCAGCAACATCATGGGAATGAGCAGCAGGAACTTAGTCAGTTTGCTCCGGCATGACATTACAAACAGTTGTGCGTGGATAAATGCGGCGTACAGACGGGCCGCTACGACACGAATACGTGACATAGTTTCTCCTTAAATGGATATATCAGTGGTTTATATGAAGGTGAAAAAAATCAGAAGACGATTCCAATGCTTGCCAGCAGGGCATTGAGGACACGATCGATAAAGACCAGCAGGACGCCGGCAATAAATTTGACGTTTCCCTTACTGACGGATTCACTGGCACTCAGTGCGGTATGTCCATCGAGTCCGGCCTTGCGCCAGATGGATATCCCGTTCATTACAAATCCAACACCGGCCAGCTTGGCCAGCGACAGAACTGCATTTGCTGCGCCAGCAGCAGCGCCAAACGTCTGAGGTTGTACATATGCAATCGGGCCAAATGAGTCAGCCCTGAATCCCATTTGTACGCCTCCGGCGTTAATCATTGCCGGGAGTGATACGAGCATGCAGCTGGTTAACATCCCCGCAATAAATTTTCCGGGAGACATTTTTACCGGACCGGCTGAACGGGCGCGGGCAAACAGGGTAATCATGCTGATCACCCCGATGAATTCTCCCCAGGTAAACAGGAAATCCATTCCGGCACTGAAAATACTGCTGGCAAAGTTCTCAATGGCGGTCAGGGCATCCATGTTCATCAGCGTAACGTCCCTGCACTGGTGATGATGGTCCGGGTAGTCGGATCAATCCGCTGGATCACCACATTGCCCAGCGTCTGACCTTCTCTGACAGCCCAGGTACTACCCTGCCAGCGAATCCAGGCCATACCAGTTTCCATCGACATGATTTTCATTCCGTTAAGTACAGACGACGTTTTTTTCTTTGCTGGATGCGGTGTGGAAGAGGATTCAGTGACGCTTTTCTGTGTCATTATTCCGTTCAGGCGGCTCCGGATATCATCCAGCTGACGGCGTGTTTCCTGTGCGTATTCTTCATCCTTTTTTATAGCTTCGCCCAGCTTGTTAATGCTGTCGTGAAGCATATTCAGTGTTGCCTGAATTTTTTCATCGCGGTTATCCAGCTCTGTTTTTACATCCCGGGCAAGCTGGCTCATATCTTCTCCTGTCCGGACAGTCATAGTCTCAGTGGACTGAACGGAAGGTGATGATTCTTGTGTGGTTTGCCAGGTCTGTACGCCAGCATCCGCATCATTAAACGGAGGCATGCCTGTTTCCGATGGCGCTCTCAGGAACAGATACCATATGGCTGCGAGCAACACGACTGCACATAGCCCCCATGTTGCTACAGATATCCCCCAGACGGAACGTTTCCAGAAGGGGGCGGGTTTCTCTTCGGGTTCACCGAAGCTGCCGGTTTCATCTATTTCTGTTTCAGGTTTCATTATGGTGTCTCCGGTTGTTCATCATACCGACGTTGCATCACAGCTTTTCTTTGCTCCATGGCTGTCTGCATTCGTGCCTGCGAGCGTTGTTCCGCCTGTGATGTACGATTAACTGAAGGGGAAATGCCACTGGAAAGGGAAGATGACCTGGCGTCGTTTGTCATTACCGGGTCAACAAACAGAATTGATACGACTTCATGCTGATACACTTCTACCTGTTTATAGGGCTCACTTTCTGCCTGGCGGGTTAATATCTGACTTCCTCTTTCCGCCATACCACCGGCAATAACGCCCGCAACAGCTTCACCACTGGGCATTCCCACGCGTCCGGTAACCGTGCCATAGTTACCCTGAATAACCTGCGTGTTGGCATCTTTATAAAGTGTGCCAATACTGCCCACACCTCCTAACACTGACGGCAGAATGATATGTTTAAACCAGCGTGTATTCACATTGCTGGCCACGGATGACATCAGGTTGTCTTCCCGTTGAGCATATGCATTGACCTTAAGGTCCATGCCGTTCCAGCTCATCCGGTCGAAATGGATCTCCACGCCGTTACCCACCAGTTTGACTCCCGGACTGAACAGCGTTGCCCCTGCCCAGGGGCCAGCGGGAATGGTTGCGATAACCTTGGATGACGGGTTATCAGAATCCACTGCAGTATCAATATATGCCGGTATACGGGTCAGGGCAGGTATCAGTTGTATCCCTTTTTCTGCTACAGGCGTGGACAGGCTGGCATTCTGTAATGCGAATTGCTGCGTACCATTCAGCCCTGTTGTTTCTGCCGGAGATTTATTCCACATAGTCGTTGCTATGGTTGGTGTACTACCGGCAGGATGCTGATCTTTTATTCTTACAATCAGCTTTTGCAGCCGTTCCATACGCTTTTCACTGGCTGCTAGCTCCTCCTGTGGTGTGCCGGAAGCCTGGCGATAAGCATAGTTTTCCGGTTTTGCTGCAGGCTGTTGTTGCTTTTCCGGAGTGTCCGGAATATCAAGCCCCTGCGGAAGACTGGCAATGAACGTCTGATTATTGCGGGCTGCCGCCGCAGCCCCTCGTTCATTATCCGCTCTTAACAGTTCACGATAGTGAGGCGTTTCGGTAACGCTGCGCGTACCGCCACTTGCAGCACTGTTTATGTTCACGGCTGACTGCATATCGCTGTTACTCCCTGATAGTTTGGAAAACGCGATATAGCTGCCGCCAAATAAGATGATGCTGCTCAGCCCAAGCAGGGCAGCCAGTTTCTTTCCGGATTTACCGGCATCCTGTTCAGCACTCATGATTACTCCAGTTCTGGTGTCACGTGAACGGACTGGCCATTCACAGAGAAAGTCAGTAGTGGGGTGACGGGAAGCTTCCAGAGATGAGTTCCGTCGGCAGAGGACAAGGTCTGTTCAAATTCATCGCGCAATATCGCCCGGGAACGAACCAGAAGGTCATCGCCGTGTTGCCAGATCGTTGTATCCGGGACATTACCTGTGAATTTCAGCCTCTTAACTGAAGGGTCCCGGGGAGGAATACCATCCAGAAATGCCTGTAATGTTGCGTCATGCAGGGCGATTTTATCCGTCGGGATGGAGACAACCGGGCTGGTTGGTCCCTGCCGTGGTATTCGCAGATCCAGACGACTGTCCATTTCCTGACTGGATGACGGCGTATCTGTTTCGCCACTGGTTACGTTCAGGATGACCGGTACCGACAGACCTTTCAGGTAGACAGAAATGTTTCCGGATGCCCATGGCCGCAATGGTGTGATTGTCACCATGTTCTCGTTGTACTGCACATCAAAGAGTTTTGGTGCCGCGTTATAAGGAGGATCGGATTGTGGCCATGGTGAACCGTTGATATCGGTAAATGTCACTACGCTCAGGTTGTTCATGGCTGTGCGAACAAGAGGAAGGCTGGCACCGGGGGACAGATTAACTGTCAGAGAGCTGATACGGGGTACAACACTGGTGATGGGCGCATTGATGGCCCGCTCGTTATCCGCCATGAGACTGCGTAGTGAGCGAATCTCATCGGCGGAGAGCTCAGAATCAAGTCTTGCCGCATCCTGTACCAGCGGGCTGGCCTGCCCGGGGGCAGGCAGCTCACCTTTTACCAGTGTTGCCGGAACACCTCCGGTGTTTTGGGAGGCGTTCTGAACGTGATCGCTGGCAGAATTTGTCGTTTGTGGTGTGCGTGCGTTCTGCCATCCTGCGTTATCTGCAGACGTGGCGGCGCTGCACACCAGGAGCAGTGTGCTCAGTAAATAACGTGATTGCATATTACTTATCTCAGGAGTTCGGTCCGGCGTTACGGGAGATCATCTGCCGGATTTCCATACCGGATGGTTTCAGTCTGGGGTCAACACGCTGGATGGTGATTTCGAAAACAAAAGACTGTTCTGGCTTGCTGGTTGTCTGGCCGACCAGACGCATACGGACAGGATACTGAAATGTCCAGAACCATACGCCGTCGGACATTTGTCCCTGTCGTACCAGAACGCCAGCGCCTGTCGTGGCGGTCAGATTCATCTTCTCTTTCTTGATCGTCTCCAGAATGTTAGATGCCTGTAATGCATTCACATATCCGGCAAAACCTTCGTCAGAAAAACGCGGAGACAGAGAGGAAATCTGTGAACGATAGTGCACAAAATCCAGGTTGAATGCGGTCGCCAGTGCTTGGCTGCCAAAGGCCATTGCGTCATTCTGACTCCATGCTGGCTGATTTGTTGGTGCCAGCCTGACCAGACGACCATTGTCTGTAGCGAAATATTCGCGCTCCACATTCGTTGAGTGCCAGTACTGAATGGCGTTACCAGTAATACTGATAAGAAGACATGTGCCCGTACATAAAAGCGCTTTTATCAGCGCAGGGACATTATTTGCCCGCTGTTCTGACTGCTTCATAGCCCTGATTGTGCTCTTCAGTATTTCCGGGTCAGGTGCCGGATGTGATGGCGAGGATGGCTCGGTATTTTCGGTCATAGGTTGTAGTCCTTCCAGGGATCAATATTCCCCGGCAGCTTTTCATTCACCTTGTCCACGACCGCGTCGCAGACCTGGTTTTCCAGCTGCGACAGAATGTCGTCAAGGCTGGGGAACTGGGGGAGGTTTATGCTGATTTTTTTGATTCGTGACAGACAGGACTGCAGGGATGAGGAAACATCGTTTTCACGTTGTGACCATGCATCCGCAGCTGCACGTGCTCGCTCATATCCTGTATTACTACCGGCCTGTGCCGCGCTACCCGCACGACAGGTTGCAGCACTTGCCGTGGATGAAATCAGGATAAGGCCGAGCACGGCAACCAGAGACTTATGCATGTTCATATGGCTTCCTTACCGGCTCATCGGCCGGGGCTGTGGGAGAGATCCTGATGCAGAGTTTTTTCCTGCCTGTCCTCCGGCTTTTGGCTGTTGGACCACTGCTGCCATGACTGCTCGAAGCCCAGGTTCCGGTACAACGCATCAGGTTGTTTTTCCGGCGTGTAGACAGCAGCAAAAAGCGGTTCTTCCCGGGTTTTCAGATGAAACTGCATAAGCTCCGGTGCGGGGCGATTCGTGCTGTCAGCATCGTGGTTTACCGCTTCACCATAACCTGCAAAGCGTAAACCTTTGTCGGTCAGCGCATTGATAACCAGCTGACTGTTGTCGGCTGATGGGGTGGCCAGTGCCGGATACAATGTGCCGTTCAGCCGGACCACACCCTGCAGATGTTCATCGGCACTCTGGACAAGTAGCAGGTTGAGTTCACGCGTATCCTTATCCACTGATCCCAGAACAGGTGTCAGCTTGTCAGGGGCTGCGCTGGTTATTTCTGTTACCTGATTTGCGTTCTGTGGCGCGGAGACCGGATGTCGGTCTTCACCGATAAACAGATGTGAGCCGACGTTTTCTGGCATACGTAACGCTTTCATCTCTTCGGGCCACCCCTGGCTGATTTGCGCAGCCACTTTCATAAAGGTTTCGACCGGAATCGCCTGAATACGCTGACCTTTATCCGGATTATCATGTGATACCGAGATCCCGTTGGTAACTGACTCCATGGACCACTTATTCCGGAAACGTGCTTTTTGCTCTCCCGGGAGGATGAATTGTTCGCGGTTCTGAAGTGTCAGTGTCACCACGTCACCTTTCTGATGGTTTTTGACCAGACTTTCCAGTTGCTCCCCCCAGTAGAGTTTGCTGCCACTGCGGTTTTTAAGCTCAACAAAGAAACTCTCTCCTTTGCCGGGTGCATATTCCGCACGACCAAAATTGTGCAGTACGGCAGTCACGCTCTCTCCCGGGCGAAGTTTTCCTGGTGGTTCTTCACCTTGTGCCGCATCTGCCGTTTTGCCAGGTTCAGCCGGTGATGATGCAGGGACGGTGCTGACGGTTGATGCTTCAGGGGCTACTGGGGACGCCGGGGATTGTGTGGCTTCTTTTTCCTGAACAGGGTCTGGGACTGCTGGTTGTTCAGGGGTATTCCGGTTAAGTTCCGGTGTTGGCTTATGGGTGACAACAGTATCCTTACCGACAGCCATTTCCTTGCGTAATTTTTCGAGCGCCGCTCGCTGATCCGGGAATTTCATGCGCACTTTGATGTTGTGCTCGATGATCAACTGCATCGCTTTTTGCTTAAAGGCATCACTGCCCGTCAGCTCAATGACACCACCATAGAAATCAGTGGCCACAGCAAGTGCAGCCAGAACACTGCGATCGTCATTGCTGGCACCGTTGACCATTTCCAGCCGGTTTACCCGGTCAATGAAGGCAGGTTTGCCATCCAGTTTGTACAGGACGGTTCTGTCTGCTCGTTCTTCACCTTCCAGCGATTTAATGATTTCGTCCAGATTGAGCGATATCGGTGCATCAGGGCGTTCCGGGGCGTAGACAATACTGTCAGGTGCCGGTGTGGTCGTTGTGGTTTCCGGTGAGGGCGTGGGATCACTGTTCTCATGTGCCTGTGAATCCGTTTTTTTACGCGTAAAAAAGCCACGCGCTTTGTCGAGAAACGATGAAGTATTATCAGAAGGTGATGTGCTCTGAACAGGTTGCTGTGGAGTGGGTTCATCCCGGACAGCCGGTTCTGCAGTATCTGTTGTGGCCTGAAGTTCTGACTCATCTGCCTGAACGTGGTCTGTGTCCGGTTGCGACGGCATATCACTGTTTTCCTGCAGATGCTCAGGATTTTCATTGTTCATCAGCTCCTGATATGCGCTGTAGTTTTCGTATTCTTCGGGGCCATCTGACTCAGGAAGGAACGGCTCTGGCTGAAGGGGAATGTCTTCAGTTACATGGTTGACCGCCTCTTCCCGGGGAGTATCCGGGGATATTCCGGTGCTTTGTTTGTCATCAGGCTCCGTCATCACGGTCATTTCCTCTTTGACTGCATCAGGGGAAGGTGATGGCTCGGCTGATTCATTCATGGTTTCAGATGAGGGACTGTCTTCAGGGGATGCGGGGGCGGCAGCAGGGGCCGGTATTTCAGGTGAAGTGCCGGATTCCTGTTGTGACTCGTTTTTTTCCGGTTGTGACAGTTCGGCTTCAAATTCACGCCAGTCTTTATCTGTGGCCACCGAGACAACTTTTTCCGGAGGTTCCGCCGGATGAGCGGGTTCATCAGGGGCAGATGCCGTTGTACTTTCCGGGGACGCCGGTGATTCTGCAGGGGAGTCCTGAACTACAGAGCTTTCCGTTTGCGCCTGAACGTTATCAGCGTGCCGCTCATCTTTGCCGTTATTTTCAGTGGCGTGACTGGTAAATGACTGTGTTTCATCAGCAATGTTACTGCTGGAAGCAGCTGGTTGTTCCTGCTGCGTGGCGGACGGCAGAGAAGGTCCCTGGTCATGGCTGTGCCCTGTATCGGGTGATGTTTCAGGATATTCTGTCGGAGTCATGGTTTTTTCCTCAGTGTGGACCGGTGTAAAAACGAGGTTGCCGATCACCAGTGCCTCGCGGATTTCCGGGGTGTTACTGTTGGGGGTGGAAACCCCGATGTGTTCTAACTGGGCGTTGATGACATGCTGAAAAGCGGCCCGTCCCCGGCTTGCGTCCAGGTCATTGAAATCGGTCAGCCCCTGCGCTTTTTCGGCATCGGTGAACGCAGGAAAGATGACCGATCCTCCTGTCAGTTCTGCGGCTTTTGTTGCACTGACGATACCTTTGTTAACCCGGATTGCATGATCGTTGTCGGCACAGAAGATAAAGGGGCTTTGCGTCCACTTTTGCCGGGCATTTTCGGCAACGGCAATCATGTTGCCTCCATCCACCGTCATCAGTACCGGAAGGCCCGTGGCTTCGTGCAGGGAGGCCGCAGTGGCATAGCCCTCGGCAAACAGTACCGGCTGACCGTTGCGCGGTGTGCCCAGCGCAAACCAGTTACCGGTTTTCTCTGAATCTTTCAGGATGCGGGCATCCTTCCCCCCGGTGACCGGAATACGCTGGTAAGAGCGTATCGCGCCGTTACGGTTACTGAAGGGAATAACCAGTTCATTTTTGTTGTTTACCCGCACCCCCGGTGCAGCCTGAATGCCTTTCCGGGTCAGGTATTCATGTGCTGTGGCCTGCGGCCATTTGTTGACATAGCGGCGGGCATACGCGGCCTGTCGGTTGTACTGTGCTTTCAGTTCCCGCTCCGCGTCCTCCCTGCGTTGCATTGAATGCGCTTTCAGGTGGAGTCTTGCGCGGGGATCTGTCTGTTCTCCGCCGGAGAAGGTCCAGGTGATCGGCGAATCATCCGCGCTGCGATAATCCCTGTACCAGCCGGCAGGTCTGCCGTCCAGGAATCCGCGATATGCGCCACTTTTTTGTCCTTTTTTGTCATCGGCGGTCGGGACACGGTGGATTTTCCCGTCCATGACCGGCAGTTCTTTCAGAACCAGTCCGGCATTCTCCAGAACCTGGGCAAACTCGGTGACCGGATCACTGCCGTTCATGGAGACGTCCTGTGGCCGGGGCAGCCAGCGGTCCAGCCTGGACAGGTCCGCCCCCGGGCGGGCGAACCAGAGTTTGTGCTCCTTGTCCCAGATGACGGGCGTGTGCCCGTTCATCGGGGGATGTGCTTTTTTGAGATCTTCTATTTCATCTGCAGGCACGGCAAGCCAGGTGCGGTAGCGGGATACAGACGGCATGAGTGCTTCTCCTGAAAAAAGACGGAAAAAAACCACCGCCGGAAGCCGGGGGTGGCTGGGGGGATAGAAAATCGGGGGAGAAATGTTTGTCAGGGTTTCCAGTCTGTACCCTTATTCCAGCGATCCTGCCAGTGTTCAAGATATTGTGCGGCTACATCCGGCATATTCTTGAGCACAACGACATTCTCTGAATTCTTGCGTGCAGCAGCACGAGAGAAGTTATAGGAGCCAGTTTCAACCGTGTTTCCGTCAACAATGATGACTTTGTCGTGATGGATGGGGAAGGCATCTACAGTCCGGAGAGGAATGTCCAGCAGGTTGATATATTTCATCGCTTCCTGACTTGCCCGGTTCGTATTCCCCTTGTCATCAACAACAATACGGACGTCCACTCCGCGTTTTTTCGCTTTTGCCAGCGCATGCATTACATCCGGGTCGGTGAAGGAATATGCCATCATCCTGATGGAGCTTTCCGCACTGTTGATTGTGTCAAGCACCAGAGCGGATGCGCTTCCTTCAGGAGAAAAGCCGACCTTCACGGATGGCGTGTCGATCATTGCAAACGATGGTGTCGTGAACAGTAACGGGCATGCCAGTAGCGATACCCGGAGCAGAGTAACGATAGTTTTTTTACCTGACATAAAGACTCCAGAATTTAATCGAGGCCAGTCCAGTCTCGTGGTGATTCCGTATGGTGGCGATACCACCATGGACGACCGGAGGCGATGGCCCCTCTCAGAATGCTGAAAATGCGTGTACAGATAGTCCTGACAGTCCAGCCTGAACGGTCGAGAATAACGAAAAATAAAATGATGCCGGTGCAAATCCAGAAGGTTGTTTTGGAGGGAAAGGGGCATATAAACAGATAAATCATGGTGAACGGCAGAGGTACGCCCTGGATGTTGACTGGCGGTGTTGCATATCGCCAGAAACCTTCTCTTTTCATGACCGTAACTCCCCTGGCGGGATAAAAAGAATCGCTTCTCTTCGGTCAACTTCATTCCGGATATACATTTCCAGAATCTGGTCCCGGATACGGCGCTTCTCCTGCCGGATTATGGCATCAATGTGATGCCCCCACTCTGCATGCGGCATTCCGGAAAGATTGTCGCGAAGCTCATCGTTAATGACGATATATTCCCGGACGGCTTTACGACCACCGTCATTTGTTCTGACCAGAACCTGAACCAGAATGAACTGCAACAGTGACAGGACAGCCCAGGCCATCGAATCCCTGATGACAGGGGGAAACAGCCCAAGAAGACGTGCCAGCGTTTCACCAGGAGATTTCGTATGCATGGTGCTCAGGCAGTAATGCCCGGTGTTGCCTGCCTGTACCGCTGCGTCGGCGGTTTCGTTATCCCTGATCTCACCAACACCGATAATTTCGGGATTACGTCGTACAGCAGAACGCAGTCCGGCAGCAAAACTGACCACATCACGCCCGATTTCTGCCTGATGCGGTGGGAGCAGATCGTTTTCATTTCCCAGGATATATTCCACCGGGTCTTCATATGTCACGATTTTGGCGTCGGGGAAATTGTCCATAATGTAACGGTACAGTGCTGAACACAGCGTTGATTTTCCTGACCCGGTTTCACCACATACAAATCCCAGACCGCTTTTGCAGACCATTGCTTCAAGCAGGTCTGGTTCAATGTTCATGGAGAGAATGTCCGGTATTTCTGTCGGGATGACACGCATGGTTATTGAGATTGCTTTCTCCTCCGCACCAGATGTGCCCTGAATGAGGTGAGAGCGTAACCGGATGCGTTCTCCGCGTTTAAGACCATAGCGCCCGGATGCATCCCCGTTAATCTGTATCGTCCTGTCAACCGGATTGCCTGCCAGAACGCGGGGAATGACTTCCCGACCGAACAGTTCATCAATCAGGGAGGACATGAGTGTGGTTGGTAACGTTGCACTGGAACAACGCACCCGTCGGCCAAAGCGACTGACAGATACAGGTGACCCGCCGGTCAGATCCACATCACTGACTTTATGTGCGGCACACCAGACAAAGAAATGCCGTAGTTCATCTGCAGTGAAACGCTGAAACGGAAAAAGACCAAACTCATCAGGAATATTCATCGGGAGCCTCCTTCAGTGCCTATAAGCGGACGCCAGTGAGATTTCTGAAGATTGAATTCCGCATGATTTTTAAGGCGACGAACACGATCTCCAGTGACCAGTTTTTTCCCGTCACCTGTAACGGTTTGCATTTGATCAGAAACATCCGGACGGGTGATCATGCCCTGACGCCAGAGAAGTGAGTACAGCATCATGCCCCGGTAATCACGGGTGAGGGTTTTCTGGTTGGCTTCAAGCGTCAGGTCGGCGTTTTGTCTTCCTTCCTGCCATCCCTGCCGTAATGCGGTTTCCCACACTTTTCGTTGCACGCTGTCTTCTGGAACGACGCTGCCTTCTGTACCCGGAGTGGCTGTTGTTGAAAGCCCCCGGAGAAGCCAGTCACGCCAGCCCGGTGGATTGCTGACAAAGCGTTCAGGGCGAATGATGGTCCAGACCCGGGAAGAGGTCCGGATTTGATCTGGCGTGATATGAGCTACGTCCTGTGCTTCATCAATAACCGGTGGTAGCCAGCCTTCCGGGCTAATCAGTGGCCGGAAATCGTATAAGGCATTAAGTGTGCTTTCCCGGGCGTTGAGCGCCTGAATCAGCTCCCATGAACGCTGAGCCTTGCCACCACGAAATCCAAGCGTTTTACCTGCGTCGGTCAGCATTTTCCAGCGTGTTTCTGACAGACTATCCGGCTTTTCACTTCGTGGTTTAAGCCATGCATTAATGTCAGGTGGTGGCGTATTGACACCACCTGGCGAGATGGTAGGGGAAGAAGAACAACCAGTAAGCAGTATTACTGGCAAAAGGAGAGAGGTGAGTGCTTTCATTTTTTCCGGTTCTCCGGCTGCATGAAGCTGACCTGTAACAAGCCCGGATATTGATGGATTGTTGCTCTCCAGGCTGTCTGGGCTTCAATAAGTCTCAACGTATTGGAAAACGTCATATCCCGGACGTGAAGGTTGACTGGTAACGGCAGGCGGACACCATTGTAGTTAAACTGCATCCCCCTGACTCTGGCCAGTTCGTTCAGTAATTCAATTGCATCACCTTCCCAGTCAAAGGAAAGGCGATCGCTGTTAGCTGTCAGAAGATGAGACCCCGTTGAAACCGGAAGTTGGCCGGAAAATACACCTTTGTCCCATAATGTGTACTGAGTGTGCCGGGTAACCGCCACATCAGAGGCAGCACCGTAGTTACGCGGAACAGGAGTATGCTGAGAAGGGGAGTTGCAGCCAGCCAGAAAAAGGGCGGCAAGACACCCCGCAGGTATAATACGGTTCATAATAATTCCTGAGCAGTTAAATCAGAATGGGATATACCGGTGCTCCGGTACAGACAGGATGATGTTTGTTTCCGGCTATACTTGCGTTACCGGAAATAAATGCCAGTGTGGCCAGGTAAATAGCCTCATAGTTTACTGAAGGTGATTATTCCTGATACTGGCTGGTTGATGTGTCGTCAGACATAAAACGAATATGAGCGTAATCTTTAACGCTCCGCGCCGAATCGATCCATGATGGATGACTCGACGATTTATGAATCGAACGTACCGGCGCTTGTCCCTGAAACAGTTCCCGGCCCTCGTCCGGATAACCTGCAATTCAGACAGGCACATGTGCCCGTACACTCTTGTATCTTACTGAGTATATCAGAATTTATGTAAATTCAAATATCCTCTATGCCTCTTTGTTGTATTTTCCGTCAAGTATGAGCCGGGTACCATCGTAATGCATGATCAGGGCATCAAGGTACGCCGGTTTGAATTTCTTGCCGAGCCTATCTCTGGCCAGAAATGATAAACAATGATTATGTGTCATTATTACTATGTTCCTTTTATGAGATTCTCTTGCGATTGATTCAAGCGTCTTATAAAGATCATTATTGCAGTCTGATAAACTGTCCATAACGACGGGTTCTTTACCGGAGAAGAATTTTGCAGTTTGTATGGTTCTTACCGCATTGCTGGAGTAAATATCATATTCACTGAAGATTGTTGCGAACTTAATACCTTCCTGCTGTGCTTTCTCTGTACCGGTAATAGTGATTCCGCTCTTATCCGAATAACAGGGCATATCTGAACGGTCGCAACGTTCTCCATGGCGGAAAAGGAAAATAACGGTGTTATCAGCATTCATTTCTTTTGCCTGTTCCAGGGTGATATCGGGAAGCGAGCTTTTTGCTTTTGTCACTGCAGCTACCAGGAAAACAGAAAATAAAAGAATGAATGCTGTTTTTGAATAAGAAGAACGTGGTTTCATCATGTTATTTAAACTGAATATAAAAATACCCCCGGGTTTAGTGCCGGGGGCGGGGACAGTAATCAGAAAGTGAACTGAAGTTGTGCCATTGCACCGTAATCGTGGTCAGTTCCTACCAGGCCGGAAACATCGATATGTACGACGTCAAATGGAGAGATACCAACGCCAGCGGTGAAGGCGCTTCCGGAGTTTGATGCCATGTTCTGACGATAACCGGCACGCAATTGCGCCCATTTCCATGCGTTAAATTCAGCACCAACACTTGCAAACTGACGTTTGCTGTCAGAAGTGAAGCCACTGGCAGGAGTCAGATCAATGTCAAGAGCAGTGGTAAACAGGTCATTATGCCAGGATACACCGGCGGTTGCCTGCGGACGAACTTTGAAGGTTTCTTTAAAGCCATTGACGACTTTAGTATCAATACTGCGTGGAATGATGTTCTGGGCAACAAGACCGACAGTCCAGTTGTCATTCAGGTCTGTATAAGCACCAATATCGGCGTTGAATCCGTTTTTCGTGTTGTGGTACTTGTCACCGTCAAAATCGTCTTTGTCGTAATCACGAACCGTTACGTTGTAGTTAAACAGGTCCACACGCTGATATTTTGGTGTGACGCCAAGAGACCATTTTTGTCCGGCCGTTTCCAGTTCTTTGGCAAATGAAATTCCGACGTCGGTAATTACAGCTGCACGCCCGAATGCGCGTGAGGTCAGGGCATTCTTATCGACGTCGGTAATTGTTCCATTGGCAACTTTGTCCAGATAATCCAGGTCTGCATCGTTTACTTTTCCGTTTACGCTGACAGTTCCGTAAGACTTGACCATAAGGGCAAACGGCAGAGTGTCATTTGCCATGGCTGCTACAGCTGATACACCTACCTGAGCATCTGCATTGATATTGCGGAATTCCTGCAGACGATGTTTAAGATTTGCCGCTGCCTGTTGTACGCCATGCTGGTTATCTACAGCACTGTCAAACAAATCCCAGTCATCTTTAACATCATCAGCTTTATTTGATACATCATCAGGATCAGCAACTTGTGCCCCAACAGACGGCAGAAGAAGGCTGAAATCATCATTGCTGTTGTGCTTTGTCAGTAAAGCCGGGTTTGCCAGAGGTGCCACACCATAATGGGAAGATGCTACCCCGGTGCCACCCATTGCATCGTTACGCGCTTCAAAATATGACGTCGCTGCTGCAGCGTTAAAGGAAAATAATACAGCAGATGCAATGATGGTGCGGGTAATATGATTTTTCTTCATCATTTAATTTCCTGTTTATCAGAATTTAGACAAAACAACGCTATGACACGGATGTGCCGTAATTTTTTACTTTGGTACTATCTGGTATTTACCAGGGTAATAAAGACGTATTAAATAAGCTAACAGGTAGTATTTGCCCTGTAATAAGGTTCCCGGCAAGGCCAGGTCTCAACGTGACGCGTCGCAAAGACATTGTTGTATTCTGCCTGGTTGTATATTCAGTTAACCATTTTCTTTTTTCATCGTTCAGAAGTGTTGGTGATAATGATAGTGCCGGATATATTACAGAGCCATTTATTTCTTTTTTCTGTCTCAATATTACCCCGCAATATTCTCTTTTCGTGTTTCCTGCGAAGGGGAAACTATGCCAGAAAATAACTTCAGTGTTGCTGCTATCACTAATAAGCATTCTGAAATTATCAGCAGTATCTGGCCATTCACCGGACAACGCTATCGGATAGTTTTCATGGCCATTCAGCCAGTCCGGATTGAGATTAAAACATTCAGCAAGATGTTCGAGAGCGTCAGCTGAAAGATAGTCTGCAAGTCTGGCCGGGTCCTGTATAACCGTGGAGCGGATATTCCATGGCGACAGCAATGTTGCCAGTAATGGCGCATTTATATCATGCGACAGCATGATGTATTCAATTCTGCTTATTATGTTTCCTGTGGTGTTATCCGCAGGCATAAACATATTATGAAGAGCATCCTCAAGCAGGATTCGGGTTAAATCAGCGGTGGATATGGCTAATTGTTCGCTCATTATCCCCAGAACTTCTCTTACCCCTTGGGGGTAACGGACCTGCAGAGGTGTCGGGTTTATCTGACGACCGTTGATGAGTTTTTCGCCGATTGCTTTTTTGTCCAGCGAGAGCATCATTCGGGCCGCAATACCGGTCGTATTCAGTCTCATTGTTCCTCCGACTGAAAAAGTCTTTTCAGCTCATGTGGTTATTGTATCTTCGGTGTTTTTTCTGGTGAAACGAATAATTTCGATCATGCAGATCGAATGTGTTTGGCGAGTTGTTGCAACTCGCCTTTCTGTATGTGTTTTGAATGATGTTTACAGCGGGGTGCTGCCCGGGTTCAGAGGGCAAATCATAATGTAGTCAGGGTCGTTAACAGGTAACGCTCCGGGAGATGGGACACGTTCGCCTTTCTGTGCTGCAATGGCCAGTGTACGCAACAAAACCTCACTGGCGCGGTGAACTGCTTCCTCTTTCGTTGTGGCAGTGACGTGAAGGTTATCAAAATCACCGATCTCAATACGATGCGCTTTCTGCCCATTTTCTTCATCGATGGTCGTGATATGGGCAGGATACGGCACAAACCATGCTGCCACTTTTTGTGTCTGCCGCCGGCGGGCATCAAGTTTACTGACCAGTTGCCATGCACGAAGATGAGTATACCGTTTCAGCATATTCATGGAACGATGTCCTGATATTGCAGCAATCTCCATTACATTCAGGCTACCCAGTTCGAAGAAGCGGCTTATTGCTTCATGCCGTAGATCGTGAAAATGCAGGTCCTCGATGCGAAGTCGTTGTGTGGCTATTCTCCAGGCATTTTTAAAGCCGGATGCGGTGTAATCAAAAACATTGCCGTGGAGATTAACGGGCATCATCTGAAGAAAGTTACGGGCACGTCTGGACAGAGGAACATCCCGTGAGTGACCGTTTTTGGTTTCAGGTAAATGAGCCACACCGTGGCGCAAATCAATGTGCTCCCAACGTAAGGCCAGTATTTCGCCCTGCCGCATGGCTGTCTCAAGGGCAAGATGGAAAATGACATACAACATCAGATTTTTTTCGCGGAAATAGCGAGAAAGGCGACGTTCTTCTGAAGACGTTAGCCGGCGATCTCGTCCCGAGGATACTTTCGGCTTGCGAACCAGTTCAACCGGGTTAGTACGACAGGTTCCCCATTCAACACGAGCAATATTGAACAGAGATGACAGAAGGGCGAGTTCAAGACGTACAGTATTACCTGTAATGGGTTTACCCGTTCGGGGGTTGATTTCTGCTAAACGAACGTCTCTGTATGTAGCAATATCAACGGTTGTTATTTCGTCCATATTCCGAAGGGCAATGGGATATCGCTTGATAACATTGCTCCGGTAAAACTCCTGTTGATGCCCTTTCTTGTG
Source organism: Escherichia sp. MOD1-EC6021 (assembly GCF_002965245.1). Lineage (NCBI taxonomy): Bacteria > Pseudomonadati > Pseudomonadota > Gammaproteobacteria > Enterobacterales > Enterobacteriaceae > Escherichia > Escherichia sp. MOD1-EC6021. The sequence continues at coordinate 44,525 of NZ_PTRU01000023.1, forward strand.
AACAGAAACTGTTTTCAGGTACTTATCCAGTGCGCGTGACAGGGACATTTTACGGATGCGTGGAGACGGCATGCTAACCTCAAAAGAGGCAAAAAATAATGCCAACAATCATTCTCTGCAAGCGTGCCAATCCGGTACTTGGCGTAAAAGCAATTCTGGTAGTACGGTGATAACTGGTCGTATAGCAAATGGTCAGCAAATACCGCTGCCAACAGGATTTTCTGCCAGTCAGTGCTCATGGAGTGTGAGCAATGCAGAAAACCCTCAAGGTTGGAAGCCGAATTACTTTGCAGGATCAGTTGCAACTTATGATGCAAATCGAATTGTTAAATGTGGTTTTTATGATGAATACAATTTCCATAAAGGGACATTTAGAGCTGATTTAACCGGAAAATGTAGTTATGTCGTCGCGTGTCAGAACTGAGATTAAATTGCTGGCGCTGCTGGCCTACGTGCCAATCCGGTACGTGGAAGACTTCTGGTTCGCTCAATGGTTCTTACACAAACTTAGGTTCACATAGAGGTTCATTCTCAGGGCGGAATTCAGGGGGCAGTACATTGTTTATTTATGCATCTGGAGGTAATGGAGGATCTGCCGGAGGTGCATGTGCAAATACATCCCGACTGCAGGGATATGTTGGTGGGACGCTAATTAGCGTGAATGCCAGCAATAACCCTGCATATGGAAAAACAGCCTTTATCAGCTTTGCTGTACCTGCAGGTACTTCCTATCAGATAACATCCTATCCAACAGAAAATACATCATGTGGTGCCGGGGTATTTTCAGTATTTGGATATCAAACTTAATTGAGCGTTACACACGACGCAATACAACCTGTCTTATGCTCGTATTTGTACCATTTGCGTGAGCCTGCTGGGCTCTCAACTACCTGGCAGTAGTGGGCATCCTCTGCGTTGCCCATTCTGGCAATGGCACAGAAGTCGAATTGCCCCAGATAACCTATGGTGGAAAGCTGAGTAACTTTGAGTTTTCCACCTATTGTCCCCCACGTACCGGATTGGCACGAAAGTATTGCCCCTGTATTATCGCGGCCTACAAGGCCGTTAGGCGAACATGATGCGCCAGCAACGGCAGTTCTTTCCAGTTGTAAGTATTCACCAGTATAAAGGCGACCATCAGCCCGAACAGTACCGCCTTTCACCTGACCGCCGGTATAGATGCCCTTGTTGTTTACACTTCGAACCCATGATCCATCGGACATATAAAATCCGCCACCGTGAGTTTCATTGAGCCAGCCTTTACTATTACGAGTAATTAACCAACCATTATTACTTCTGATATCACCGCCAGCGGTGACATTTACGTCAAAGTTTCCGCTATTGCCTTTTACCTGACCGCTGAAAGTGCCATTTACACCATTCACATTGCCGCTGAAATTACCTGTCTGGGCATTTACTGCCCCAACGTTATTCAGGTTATTTGATCCCATATCAATGGCCGTGTGCATTTTGTTTAAGTCAGGGCGACCATTGACCTGGAATCTGTAAAGACGATCAGTGTCTTCAGCTGCACCACTAAGTTCATCTGTCGATAACAATACGGCAATATGCCCGTTACCGCTTTTGGCACCATAATTACTTAAAGCTACTGACCAGGAACGTAATGCACCTGTGGCTGTTTTGCCGTCCTGGATATATCCACCAAGACCAGTGGTAATATCCTTAGCCATCTGGATAAGTGCTTTCACTGGATAAGGTGTGCCACCACTGGATACAACCATTGCCTGTAGTAATTCCGGGTTTTGGGCGTTTCGAACCACATATGCCTGTAACCGCTGCCCCTCGCTGTTTGTCTCAGTAAACCCGCTGGACAAAAAGCCGGTATTTTTCAGCATGGTTGTCGTGATAACGGCAGGAGTTGTTGTGGTACTACTGCCCTGGAGAGTCGTGTAGTTTTTCCCTATATAAGAGCGGGCCGCACTGGTCCAGTTGCTGACAAGACGTGCTTCAGTTTGCCATCCTTTTGTTTGAATATAGTCCTGCCATATGCCCGCTCCCCAGGCAATCAGGAGCATAACAATCAGTAAAGCCGCGCCAGTTTCCAGCGATGCCCAGCCTCGGTCATATTTTTTCATCAGATTACCCATAGTGGTTGATAAAGATTATCCAGCAGCAAAAGGACATGGCCAAAACATAGCCATGGACCCAGAGGGCCTTCTTTATGCCCTTTTATGCACCATGTTGAATGCCATAAGACAAATCCTCCTGTGCCCAGCAACACACACCATATGGCGTTATATAACCCTGACCATGCGGTAATACCCGCAATAAGCCACAGGTCTCCAGTGCCAATATTAAGACGATGGCGGTTAACTAATTTATGAAGACAGAATAAGACAATTGCAGCAGTGGCAAATTCTGTTGTACGGAACCACCATATATCAGTCGTGATTTGCGATAGCATTCCTGCAATTAAAAAACGCTGTGTGAATGTTCCTGGTAATAAACCTGTCAGTGCATCCGTTACCGCCATTTGCAGTATGAACGAAAGAATAAGGACAGCATGAATACGGTAGAGCAGTGGTGATGATGATAAAATAATTAACGCCACAGCTATACTGTATAGCCATATTCCTGACAGAACAGCAGGGTGTGTCTTATACCAGAGATGTCCCGTATCAGATAAAAAATGACGAACTCTGAATAGCAGAGTTCGTCCAATAATGGAAAATGTGAACATCAATGGCAGTATATAAACAGGGGATAGACTTATGCCTACGATTGTCTGCATTGCCTGCCTCCCTGTCCGGGAAGACATATCCCTTTCATGTCACGATAAATTCTCCATATTTTATTGGCATATTGCTCTCTTGTTTCATGTCTGTCCTTACGGAATCCGGCATTGTATGACCCAAGGCAATTCCAGCTGACGCCACATATCTGAAAATGTCTTGCCAGTATCCAGCTTCCTATATGGATATTAAGGCATGGTTTGGTAATTAAATCCTCAGACTTTTTTATTACGCCCATATTTACCAGCTTTGGAATATGGGTTGAGTTTATTTGCATCAACCCATAATCCGTGCTACTGGCTTTACCTGTTTTTTTGTCCTTATTTATATTAATTGCGCCCGGCCTCAACGAAGATTCCCCGGCAGAAATAGCCTTCAATAATAATGGTTCAATTTGATAGCGCGCGCCGGCAGCGGCAAAGCAATTGTCCCACTTGTTGGTCCAGATCTGTTTGGGAGCTACGTATGAAGCTCGGGCGGGTGGAATAAGAGAAAAAAGCAGGATTAATGAAATAAGTCTGAGGGGTACTGTACCCCCTGACATTAAAACTCCTTAACCATTGATGGTGAAGATAAGTTTGTTTGTACCAGTGCTGCCATTATCTGCCTTGCATTGCGTACTGGCTTCTTCAGTAGTGACTTTTCCATCACTGTGAGCAGTACTGTTCAGGGTAATGCCGTTAGTTAAACCAGTTTTACTGATTCGTGTGGCAATCTGGATACAGGCATCCTGTGGGACTTTATCATAGGTAACGGTAAAACCGTTGTTGAACCCTGATGTTGAAGCCGGGGCAACAGTTACAGCACCGCCCCATGCGTTATAGAGCGTTGCTGTACCAGATGTTTTGTCGCCCTGTACGGTCATCCCAGAGGGAATGACACCCATCTGAATGAGGGCACCTGTCATTTTGGCACTGCTGGTAAATGTATATCCATCGCTACCTTTTAGCAGGCTCTGGGCACTTGTGATAATTGTTTGTATATTTGCGGTTTCAGTTGCCACATTGGCTCTTGTACGCAACGCATACAAACTACCCAGAACAACGACTATAACAAAAAGAACAACGAGCGCTATTGTTCCCTGCTCCAAAATTGCCCATCCTTTATCATGAGGCTCATTCTTCTTATTATTTCCAGTTAAAGTGGTATTAATATTTTCTACTAACATAAATATCCTCGTTTTGTTTAAAAGTTACCCATGCTGTTGTCACTAATAGACTGAATATCCATAATGGCAAAAACCAGTAACATGAGAGACATGACAAGAAATATCAGCATAATTAAACGAATCACGTTTGCCCGTTTCTTTACACGTTGAAGTGTTTGACTAAGCCATCGTTGACCATAATTGCTGATTAGCTCTGTTGCGCCATCTCCCTGTAATAAAGACAGGAAGTTGGCTGCTTCCCTGGATGGGAACTGATAACCGCACTGACGCAAAGCCAGTCCAAGATGATCCCCCTGGCGGACGCGGTAAATAATGCTGTCAAGACGTGTGCTTAACCATGGTGATGCAAACTCCTGAAGAATGTTTAGCGAGTTGAGCGTCGTCATTTTGGCTTTCAGAAGTGCAGCCATATTCAGGAGAAATGTTGCTCCCTGTATATCCTGATAAATACTCCATGGCATTATCTTGTCGGCAAAAGTACGAACACTGTCAGGGCTTTTCCAGTTTGGCAGAGACCATGATATTAAACCTGTGATCACTGCAAAAAGAACTGCACATATAGCGCCGTAATTATCGACAAAAACAGATAATCCATAAAGAAAACCAAGAGCACCACTCCATGAATCGGGGGAGCTTATTTTGCTCAGTTCAGGTATTAGCTCTGTATTCAGAACATATAATGTCCCCGTCATCATGATTAACAATCCCACCGGATAAATAGCCATTTGCCATATAGCCTGATGGATTTGTTCTTTTGCATCTGTAAGAGTGGTGGCGAATTGCAGTGCATCCACAATTGAACCACTTCTTATCCCGGCGCTGATTACTGCGGCCTCTTCCTGAGGAACCCATAAACTAAGAGTATATTCCAGAGAGTTTTCGCCACTGTTTTCACGAAGAGACTCAATGCAGTCTGTGGCCAGTTCAGCAAAGGGATGCCATTTTCGTCCAAAGTCTGTCCAGGCATCCCGCATCTGTTCCAGTGCGGTCTTTAATGGCTGTTTATTTTCCAGCAGAAAACGCAGGGCTTCGTAAAACTGCACCCTGTAGGGGGCGCTGAACGTTTTTCTGACAATGAAACGCCTCAGCCGTTGACTGAAATTCATTTCACGCATGTTGTTCTCCTGTTAGACATCATCGATGCTGAGGCGCTCGTCTTCGTCCAGAGGGATGATTCTGTCGGCTTCAAGAGGGTCTACCAGACCTTCATTGATACGGCGAAGAAGATGCTCTACACGACTGATGCCTTTCATGTTTTCCAGCCAGTATTTACGTGCTGCAACTTTGCCGCGTGTTTTCAGAATCTGAAATAAGCGGTTATCAGGTTCTATCACCTCAGCAATTACAGTCCTGCCGGTGAGGCCTTTACCTATTTCACCGCGCTTTCTGCCGTTAATGATTACGTCGTGATTACATTCAGAGCATCCGTGAGGATTTCGGAACCAGATATTATCTGTACTGCAGAGTGAATCTTTATTGCAGTGCCGCTCAAGGTAATCACGCTCGTCGTCTCTAAGTTCAGGTGCTCGCGTTTCCCATGGAATACGGCAGGAGGGACACAGAGTTGGTACAAGGCGCTGGCTGATCATCCCAATCAGTAATTGCGCATCGCAAATAAGATCGGCATTCATACCCATCGTAATCATTCGCTCCGGTATACCCAGAGCTGAGTTTGTATGTAATGTCGTCAGAACTATGTGCCCGGTCTGTGCCGCGTAGGTGGTTGACATCATCGAGATAAGATCGCGCATTTCCCCTTCCATGATGGCATCAGGGTCAAGTCGCATTGCCGATGAAATAGCCCGACTCCATGCCAGTTTGACGGCATCTTCGTCGGATTTGTCGCAGATAATCGGAGTCTGTGTTGCTCCCAGTATCTGTCCTTCCAGCGGATCTTCGATTGTTAGCAGGTGTCGCCCCTGATTATCGTCAAGATATACACGGCAGGCGCTGCGTAACGTTGTCGATTTACCGGAACCGGTTGGACCTGACAGGACTATTTTTCCTTCCGGGCGGCGCAGCATTATGTTCAGCAACCGGATTTGTTCCGGGATAAAGCCCAGTTGTTTAAACGTGGGAACTTTATCTCCGTCATCGGGTATCAGGCGCATAACTGCAATCAGACCGTCTCCCGTAGGTCTGTGACTGTAGCGTGCACCAAATATTCCTATTTTTCGCATTAATTGTGGGGACAGGCGCGCATCCTGTTCCCTTTGAGGGAAGAAACTGGTTTCAGTGACATCAGCCATTGACAGAATGGCTGTTGCGCAAAGTGAATAGCCCAGTGCTGGTTGATCTTCATCTACAGTCTGCAGTTCACCGAATATTCTCATGCGAACTTTGAAAATAGACTCAGAAATTAAAAAATGAATATCTGAAGCACCAAGTTTTCTGGCCGTTTCAAAATAAGATAGAACTTTCTTCTCACTCTCACTGACATCAGCAAGATCTTTCAGATGAATAATTCGTTCTTTCGGGCCTCTGTTTTTTTCATCCTGACCTGCTTCCTGTAACTCCGACAACGAGACTACTTTTGGGTTGATACCCGGATATAATTTTAGCAGTTCCTGGAGATTACTTTGTACGTCAGGCCTTGTCCGCTGGTTTGTTTCTATAAGAATTTCATGGGTGTCTCCCCGGGATATAAAAAGGAGAGCATCCTTCAGATTATATTTATCCATATCACGTTACTCAGAAAGTAAGGGTAGTGCCATCACTTAACGTGACGCCAGACAATGAGATCGACTTCACCGTGACGGATGTACCTGGAAGCTGGCTGCCAGTGGTGACGCTTGTCTGACGTCCATCAGCCATGCGAAGAACGGCATGAAGACGTTTATCTTTGCCGTTTATTTCCATAATGATGGGCAATTCTTTTCTGTTTTTCGGTGCCGTTTGCTCTGAAACTGATGGCAAGGGGGCGGTCATACCAGAGAAACCTGAAACAGTTTCAGATGATGAAGTAACATCTGATTCTTCAAGTTGTTTCTGTAACTGTGCACCCTGAACTTTTGCCTGTAAAAGAATATTCCGGTTTTGTTGTGCTTCAAGTTCTCCTATTGTGACAAGAGGTTGTGTTGTGGCAAATGAAAAACCAGAGAAGAAAAATATGGAAGGAATAATGAGTAATTTACTTGGACGCATATATATGACCTTCTGAGGAATAACTGAAAGTACCGCCGTTTAATTCAAAATGGATATTGCTCAGACGGACGCCGGTATCCTGAAGTAAAGGGAAAAACTCATCAGGATTTACAGGAGTTGATAAACTGAACTGATATTCTTTCCATTTCTGAACAGGGGCTGGTTCACCATCGTTGCCTGGTAATGGCTCCGGTATGGCTATTTCATTAATGGCCGGTGTTAACTGTTTTTTCTGAAACCACGTGAACACCCGCATCAGTTGTTCTGAGGGGGCCGGGACAGCCTCATCCCTGCCGGGCAGGGACGGCAGTGGACGGGTTACAGAAACCTGGCGTGCACCATCTTTAAGGTTAAAGTCAGGAATAACACCAAAGATTTCTTTACTTCTTGCCAGAAAACCCTCAATGGTTCCTCCAGGCTGTCGTTCGTAAATCAGTGTGAATGTCTCAGGAGTACATGTTCCGCCGGTAAGTATCCAGCCTTCCAGTGCGACCGGTGACGGTTTTCGAAGGTCCGCGCAGGCTTTCAGAAAATCACTGATTACAGGTTGTGATGCCCATGGATGCGGGAGTTCTGGCGGTGGATCGGGCTTTTTAAACTGCAATCTTGCCCGAGCAGCTATCTCCTCGGGCGTCGGTACGACATCCGGCTCTGGCTGAGTCATCCAGAATACAGTGCCTGCGCCGGCTGCTACTAAAAACAGTACGGCAGGCAGTGTGAATTTGCTGCGATTGCCGACAGTAAGTTTGCAACGGCGGAGGTCTGCTGATGATAACCGGGTAATAATACTTTCCCAGTTATCAGGATGTTCCAGAGACGATACAACCTGCCATTTTTCGGGGGGCTCTTCGTTCATCGCCAGAAAAAGGCTGACCTTTTGGGCAACGTCGGCATCATTTCCTGATAAGTCAGCCATAACGGCAGGCTGGCCATTAATGGAAGCAAGGAATAAGAGCTCCTTATCGCTGTACCGGAAGACACCGTATCCATTTCTGACCCATGAGCAGAAAGCCAGTGCCAGGGAAAAATAATGATTGCGTTCTGGCCTGGTCAGTATTCCTGTGCCGGTAAGGCGGCTGATCTTTCCACGGGAATTTCTGCTGCCTACAGTCACTTTCAGGGAGGTAAGCCGTCTGGGTTTTACATGAGACTTGTGTTTATGATGTGAGGGGACGCGCTGTTTTTTTACGACAGGAGTCCATTTAAGACAGGCAGCCCACACGCGATGATTTACTTTAGGATCTTCGAGAAGCACTACCGGGTTGATATCTTCATCAGCCATTATTGCCTCCTGACGGGAAAGTCGGGGTAATGATGATCACAAGCGTGCTGCGTTCATTTTTCCCGGTTTGTGAACCACCAAATAATGGATTTGCTGGCGTAAACGTACCGGCTTTACTTGTCGTCGTATTGTTCTGATCGAAACCAGTAACGACAAGTGATTGCCCTTCTTTCAGATTGACCTTCTGGCTCAGTGAACGCAGTTTGGTATATGGCATTTCGATGTAACTGTTTCCGTCTTTTGACGTAAAGCTACGGATAGTTGGGGGATCAGACAGATTAAAGTTCATCTGCAACTGGAGATTGCCTGTTTTCTGAATTAAAGGCAGTAGGGTCATATTGAATCCAGTGGTGATCATGCCCGGTGTTAATGTTGTTGTTGCTCCTACATCCGTAGTCGTAGTTGTTGCTGACTGGGCGACGTAAACTGTCTGATCTGCCATCTGGATAGGTACCGGCGTCAGGTTTGTGACAGTGCTTTCTTGTGAAGTTACAACGCTGACATCGCCTTGTTCACTCAGTGCTTTAATCAGAAGGCTGGAACCGCTGAATTTGGCGGCATTCCCTGTTGCCGTATCCAGAATTGATACGCCTGCAGATGTAGCGCCTGTAAAATCTCCGCTTGCATTGTTCAACGTTGCTCCGGCGGAATGTAGCGATTTGTAAACAAGGTTCCAGTCCAGACCGAACTGCTCGTTTCTGGTATTGCTGACGCTCAGAACCTGTACGTTCAGGGCTACCTGGCGGTTCATAATACTGTTTTGTTCGTCCACATATCGTGCGACGGCTTCCTGGACAGCAGGAGTATCAGTGACTGTTAGCGTTGAGCTCGATGCAGATAACCAGTAACGGCCTTTTTCTGGTGTCAGCATTGCTTCAATAGTTTTCCGGATGTCTTCATACAGATCGTATTCCTGACCAACGGTTGTGCTCTGAGAGGACGTTGCATCACCGGATGCTGAGTTATCCTGGCCTCCTGTTGCCCCCATTGTGCTTGTTGAGCCAGAGCTGACACTGGAACTGCTGCTGGTTTTGGTGTTCAGCATATGAAGTGGATACGTTCTGGTTTCAGTCAGATAGAATACAATCCGACCATTATCCATGCGCCAGTACAGACCACTCCGGCTGGCCATCAGATCCAGAAGACCATTGATATCTCCCTGCCACATGAGGTTATTCAGCGTTAATGGCTGAGTGGAGGTAGTCATTGTTGTGCTGCCCAGGCTGCTTAACGGTAGACGTCCATTTTCATCTGGTGCTGGTAGTGTTCCTGTCATCTGGCGGGTAGCGCCTCCTTCAAGAGTTGAATTGGCTGCGTCAGGCGTGATGATTACAGGGATGCCGCATACGGCAGTAATACGTTGCCCCAGTTCCTGCAGAGTGATCTCTCCTTTTCTTGCCTGCGTGATGTAGCAGGCCGGAGCTGTTTGTTTTTTCTCTCTTGATACCTGAGCGACCGGAACAGGGTTTATCCATTGATTATCGAGCCAGGTGAGAGCCTGCGATTTACGGGCCGAAAGGGCTGATACCTTTTCCCGTGCATGTGCTGAGTCTTCCTGTGCTTTTTTCTGCATTTTGTTGATTTCGCTGAAAGTACATCCGGAGATGGAAAGAGCGACGGCGATCATGCAGGGGAGCACCGCCAGCTTCATTGAACGCTGGTGTGATTTTTTCATGAATATATCCAGATTAGTTAACGTAGACGACAGAACCAGCAGTAATGCCTGCCGGGGGTGTCAGACCGGTTGCAGTTCCTGATAGCCAGGTGAGTTGCCCGTTTTGGAAGATCCCTATTAGTGCAGAACCACGACTTTTTGAACGCAAAGTTTCAACAAGTCCTGGTTGTTCAGGCATCCATACCCACAGACGCCCCTGTTGTAACTGATGTTTAATTCGGGAGTCCGGAGTGACAGGGAGAGCCAGTTTATCTGAGGAAATTACTCCGTCCTGCTGGCCTGATACGTATCTGATATCATTGATTCTGTTAGCAATCATTAGTATCTGACTTGCCCATACAGACGCACTTGCATATTGCTGGGCGTTTGTGGTTTCAGACATCTTCTGATTCTGGTAGCTACCAGTGATAATCAGAATGGTCAGGCCGACGGCCATGACCAGCCATCCCATTAGCGACCATCCCTTGTATCAGAAACTGTAATGATGCACTGCATGCGAGAAGCCTGTGCGTATAAAGGTTTTTGCGCAGTCCGATATAACTCAAATACCTGCTCCATGGCTGATTCAAATGATCCCCGGAACATTAAAGGCGCATCCAGACGGTAATCGGTTACAGAAAGTGGCCATATGACCATCCAGTGCGTTGATGCCATGCTTTCGCATTTTGTTTCTTCTGCCCACTTAATAATGTTCTCTCTTAATGTGGTGCCTGCCGGCGCACGCCACTCTTTACCCTGAGATACCGGTTTGACAGGCGTCCCGGTCATGAGCGGGATAGACTTGACTGTGGAGCCGGTTGGAGTTGGGGTGGCGGCGGGGGTTGACGAAGATACGCTGTTTCCTCTGAATGGATTTCGTGGTTTGTTCTGGCTATTTGCTGTTGTTGGAGATTCAGGGGAAGTGGATGTGGTTACCATGGCTGCTGGCGAGATAGTGGTTGCCGTGTCCTGTGCCGGTGCAGCAGCTGATGTTGTGACGGTCAACGTTTTATTATCCCAGTCCAGATGGCCCCATAGGTGTTGTTCTTCCAGCAACCGGTTCAGAGAACGGGTCCACTGATCATTGGCAGACCATGAAACCAGTTTGGTATTCAGCTTGGGCGTGGCTGCATTCTCTTGTCTGAATTTCCATCCTTCCGGTAGTAATGTTTTTATCCACTGACTGACGGTCCGGTTACGGGCCGTCGGCGATAGTGTTACAGGGGCGCTACCAGGCTTGCCTGTAATGATTAACCGGGAGAAATTCTGACTTATTGTTGGTGAAGGTAACGGTCGGGATTCGCTGACTGGCTGTGCTGTTTTTACTGTCTCTGGCACGCTGACTCTCGGGGGGGGAGTTATTTTAGGTGGAGAAAGACGTTGTTGCGTAAGTGCCAGAACGCCAGCACTCTCACTGATTTGTCCGTCAACAAAAACCAGAGCAGGCGTATCTGATGGTGCCACGTTATTGCTGCCGGAAATTCCGGCACAGCCGGACAATAATGACGGCAGTATAAGTGTCAGATAGTTTTTTTTCATAACGGAGACTCCGTGTTCGTATATACGTGTTTGTTAATTGGTGTGAGGCGGCTGGAGAGGACGAATGACGACTGTCATTCCGTCCGAATGCAAATGCGGGAGAGACCACTGAAATAAGAGATATACAAAAGGAATTGATAATTTTTCATACAGACTTGTTTTCCGTGGGCATGTAATAACAGAGAAATTCAAACCATAAGATTCCAGTCTCTTTATAAGTTTATTTATTCTTGCAGGAGTAAAGAGATGTGAATGCATAACAATGGTTTCATCATTATTAATTGCTTTTGATATCAGAGAAAGTAACACATCCCAGTGTTTCCTCATTGACTCCGGGCAACGTGTATCGGCATAGGGGCTAAGATGTATGCTTGATTCTTTACTGCCCTTTTTTTTCGTAAAGAATGTGAAGTTGTATTTAGATACAGACCTTACGATAAGAAGTACGCATCTGAAAAGTAGTGGGGAAAAGCAAATAATAACCACTATACAGAAATCTAATATATAAGATAGTGATATGTGGTCAGTGTATAGATAACGGAAGTATTGCCACGGGGTAGTGATGTACAGGCAAAAAGTACACCAAAGTAACCATAGATATAATGGTACGTTATTATTTTTCATGTTAGTTGAATTTTAATACTGTTTTCTATCACCACATTTTTATGAGTCTCATTTGGCACTTCGTACTGTTGGAAATATTGTTGGCGGCGGATGCGTGTCTGTTCACTGCTTTCTATTAACACCGCCATGGCGATTGCAAAGTATATGCAAATCAGGAAAATCCAGAACGCGTTTGGTATCTTCCAAAAAAGTGTGGACAGTTTGTTATGTGGTGAAATTAAAAACGGCGAAAGGATTGCACAGACAATCACAATCGCGATGGTTAATTTAACTAGAAAGAACATGGTAAACATCGTTAATCTCCAATGATAAAAGGGAGAGAAGGGGGAGAGGTAATAAAGATGGCAACAAACGGCTAAATTAAAATCGTTAAAAGGAGTACACAGACAATCGCAATCGCGATGGTTAATTTAACTAAAAAGAACACGGCCCCCACCTGTTTTGACGAGGTCTTTTGTTTTTGTTGTGTTTACGACAGCCAGTCCTGTAGATGCTGATGGCGGGAGCTGCTGCCCTTGTGCCAGCGGCAGTGGCTGCCGGGAGCACGCTCCAGTCGGAACAGAAATCGGTTGTCGCGTAGTACCACCACGAGACAGTTATCCGGCGTGCAGAAACGTCGGGCAAGCTCATCGGGATCTGTCGGTGTTTTCGTTGAAAACAGCCTGCGTTTGCAGTGTGCGTCGACGACCAGTATTTGCAGTCGTCCGGGATGTTGCTGTGGCATCAAAGACTCCTTCCGGAACGCGAAAAGAAGCAGCTGTACCGTCATAACTGCACGTACCGGTTGCGAAAAAACGGCACAAGCGAGTAGTGACAGAAAGAATGTCGGAAACGGCAGGAAGGGCGGTACAGGCTGCGAAGACTGGAAACGGGGTATGCCGGGGATTACACATCCTCAGTGTAATGTGATAGTCGTCTGCTCCTGTGTTGCACCCCAGACATCTTCTGGCAAGCTGGGCAGTCCGATAAATAGGGTGTGAAAGAGGGTTTCTCTGCGTTCGATCCCGAATTGATGTTCGTATCCTCTCACCACCTGAAATCCTTCGTCGGAGAATATTAACTCTGCCGTTTCCAGAAGCTGCACAGTTTTGCGGTGTAGTGGAGTGATCAGCTGCAACGTAACTGGTGCCCTCATATCGCCTGTCGGTAGAAAACACTCTTCGGTGCGACTTAGTTGTAGCAGATGACGTTTCCCGGAACAGGCCCGTTCAATGGATTCATTGAACACCCTCTCAGGCCATGGGCAGACATATGTGCGCCAGCCTGCTTTCTGTAATTTACCCAGTGCAGCCCGAAAACGAAACAACGGACATTCCCCGACAGTGGCAGAGCTGAGAAAGAGCGTATTCAGCGTTCCGATGATGGGAATATTGCGATCTTTTTCGGTCAATGCTTTTAACGCCATGATTTCGCCAGGGAGACTACGGAACTCAGGATGTCTGCTGGCACCAGAAAGCCATTCAAGCAGGTAATGCCGTAATCCGGTTTCACTGGTTATATTGTGGTTTTCCTGTGCCGTTTTCAGGGCATTCAGTGCACACCAGAGCAACTGGCGCACGGGATGTTCTGTCGTGGTCATGCGAATGTCCTACTGTGAGATGAAAAGAAGACCGGTATCCGTTCTCTCCGCCACACGTGATGGCACGGGCCGGCCTTTGATAAAACGAATCAATACTCTGGGGTGAAGCCTTTTATTTCTTTCGCCATTAAGAAATACACGGTTCCATCAAAAGACAGGGGGAGTCCATGGTGGGGATGGCTTCGTGCAGGCTTCACTCCGGAATATTCTCTTGAATTGAAAAAAGCCCGGCCCGAAGGCCGGGAAATACTGGCTATGGGATGTTTACAAGGCGCTCCATAAAGCCGTGATGTTCGGCATTTGATACCAGTTCCAGGAGCAGGGATATCCTCGACTCAGGCTGGAGAGTATTTTCCATTCTGAGGAGATACTGATATTGTGCTTTTGTCAGCCATATGCTGGAAGCCGCATTCAGCTCTTCCCTGGCTCCCGGATTTAGCACAGGGTCCGGGTAAATCTTCATTAATCCATCAACAATATCTTTATTGACGGGTTTTATTTCACCGCCAAACTTCACGAAATCAATGAAGGCGCTATGGCGACGTAATGCCGATACTGGTTGAATGTCAAAATTAGCCAGAATAAAAAAGTACCCTGGAAAAATAGCGAATATTCTTTCACGGTAACAGCGCCTGGAGTCTGCCCGTCTTATCTTTCTTGTTATTAATGGAGTCCATGGTACGACGTTTTGCTCATTCAGCCATGAGAATAAAGATTCTCTGTTTTTGCCGGCTGTATTATATTGCGCAAGATACCAGTTCCGGTTATTCAGGTGTTCTATATTCACGAAGTTCAACGCTCCGCGCAAAACCGATCCATGATGGACGATTTTGCGATGTCAGGCGAATATGCTAAATCATATGTCTGAAGCAGTGTCCAGCCCATATCTGGATAAACTGCAGTTCTGACAGGCATATAACCAGCAGACTCTAGTACGTTCTGTATCGGTGATTTGGCGAACTCACAGATAAAGAACGGCTAAGCACTAATATCAGCAATACAGTGGCACAGTATTGTGATACGCGAAATAAAACATCAGCACGTCAGTTCAGAGTAAGATCGCCATATATCGGGCATGAGCCAGATACAAATAACTGGGACACCGTCTGAAGTGATTTGCTTTATTAAAGTAACTTGTGCTTGGTGTTTATGTTTATCAATTTGGGATCGCCTGTAAAGTGCAAAATGCAATTTCCATGAAAGTGTCCCCTTTAATGGGGACACCTGTTCACATTTTTTCGTTTTCTTTAGCTGTATTGCTAATCATGAAAACGAAAGTTCGCATCAGCACAGCAGAGCGAAGTGCATCATATCCTTCCAGATTTAAATTCTTCAGGCTTCGCTTCAGGTAGGTTCGTACCGTTTCGGGAGAAAGCCGACAGTTCTGAGCAATGGCGTCGTAAGGAACACCCATTGCGTAAAAAACGCAGACTTTAAGCTGGTTTGTTGATAGCTCGGGAAACATGCCTTCCAACAGAGTGATGGCCGGGAGTTTCTGTATCAGTTGAGGTGACATAGCAAAGGTCTCCGATGACAACTAAAAACGCTATCACCGAGTTCCTACGCTCATTGGTGATAGCCCAGACGGGGGTAGGAATACCGGCGTCATCGGAAACCGGCCAGGCTAATGCCTGCCCCGCCTGAGCTACCATAGATGACGACAAGAAATACAAGTTCCTGTCTTTATGGTATGGCAAAAAACGACGCCAAATGAAGAAATTAACTTCTGCGCCGACGATGACTACGCGGGTTCCTACGCCCGATCACAGTTTTGCCTGTGACCAGTAAAGGGTACTTAGTATAACGCACCGAGTCAACTAACAGCTTAAAAAACATACAAAAAAGCGTCAAAACTTAACGCTCCGCGCCGAAGCGATCCAGGCATGATGCTTCTGCTTTGTGGCGTTCGAACATGCTGGTCCATATGCACGAAACGGTGTCTGACCCTCGTCCAGACAATCCGCAGTTCTGACGAACATATGAACAAATATGCTCTTGTAGAGGCTGTTGTTACACAATTGGCGGGTTGTGTAACAAATGGTTTTATCATCTAAGAATTATTCTATTTACGATCGAATGATCTACAAAATGATTTTTTAAAGGTTTTTTAGATCGTTTAATTGCATTAAAACAGAATATTATTCTGTTGGGTGGATCGGTTGTAAGATAAATGATCGTGAGTAGGACAAAAGTCGATCTTTTAATCCAAAAGAAGGATCTAAAGCAGAAAAATCTGCTTTTAAAAATAGATTTTATTTTTTTGACGCAGGTCAAGATTAACTTATTAGAGGTATCAGTGAGGAGGCACTGGAAGAGAAGAGATCGTTGTAATGCTTTTCAAATTAACGTAAAGCGGGTATATTTCGGCTGTTATTAGCTGTGCAGAGGGTGGCACTCTGTGGAGCAAAGCGGCGAAAGCCGGACGGCAGAATGCGCCATAAGGCATTCAGGAGAGATGGCATGTACGGGCAGTAAGTCAGAAGACTGAAGATGTTCCGGAAGCCATAAAAGGAAAACCCCCACTATCTTTCTTACGAACTTGGCGGAACGACGAAAGATAGTGGGGGCCTCACAGAATACGGGTAAAGTATAATGAAACCGTACCAGAGATTCAACCCTGTGCAGTGTATAAATACACGGCACAATCGCTCCGCCATAAGCGACAGCTTGTGGCAGGTCTGAAGAATACTCCATATAACGCAGTACACTGGAGTCAGTTAGCACCCGAAGAGCAGATCCGTTTCTGGGAAGACTATGAAGCGGGAAGGGCGACCACTTTCCTGGTTGAACCGGAAAGGAAGCGCACGAAGCGCCGTCGCGGTGAACACTCCACCAAACCCAAATGCGAAAATCCGTCCTGGTATCGTCCTGCGCGCTATAAGGCGCTGAGCGGGCAGCTCGGGCACGCCTACAACCGTCTGGTGAAAAAGGACCCGGTGACCGGCGAGCAGAGCCTGCGCATGCACATGTCTCTGCATCCTTTTTACGTGCAGAAACGAACGTATGCCGGTCGCAAATATGCTTTCCGTCCGGAAAAACAACGCCTCCTCGATGCCATCTGGCCGGTTCTGGTCAGCTTCAGTGATGCGGGCACACATACCGTAGGCATGAGTGTTTCCCGTCTGGCCCGAGAAATCAGCCCGAAAGACCGCAAGGGGAAGGTTATTCCGGAACTGGAAGTGACGGTCTCCCGCCTTTCCCGTTTGCTGGCCGAACAGGTACGTTTTGGTGTGCTGGGTGTTTCAGAGGAAACCCTGTGGGACCGTGAAACCCGCCAGCGTCTGCCACGTTACGTCTGGATAACACCGGCAGGCTGGCAGATGCTGGGCGTCGACATGGTAAAACTTCACGAACAGCAGCAGAAACGACTGCGTGAAAGTGAAATCCGCCAGCAGCTCATTCGGGAAGGTGTTCTGCGTGAGGATGAAGATATCTCCGTACATGCGGCCAGAAAACGCTGGTATCTGCAGCGCAGTCAGGATGCGCTGAAACACCGTCGTGCGAAAGCAGCAGCCAGTAAGCGCGCCAGACGCCTGAAGAAACTGCCTGCCGACCAGCAGATTCATGAGATGGCAGAGTATCTCAGGAAGCGTCTGCCTCCGGATGAAGCCTATTTTTGTTCCGATGACCATCTGAAGCGAATGGCCATCAGGGAGTTGCGTCAGCTTGAACTGACGCTGGCTGCCCCGCCACCGCACTAGACAGCACCATTCCCTCAGCACTGAATCATCACCAGCCCCTCCGGGGCTTTCGGCGCTGGTTCCGCTCAGCCCAAAATCCGCAGTAATCACCTTAAATCCCCTCAGAGGGGCATATCTGCCCATAAAACCACGCATCAGTCATCAGAACATGGCCACGTTGTTTCAGTTATCCACATAAATCCGCAAATAAAGAACTTTAAGAAGCTGCAAACCTGAAACAGCAAACCTGCAATATAGTCTTAACCCCATTATTTAATCCCCTGCGTTGCTTCGCCGCAGGGAAAGTCTTTATCTCTGAAACCACTGTGAACAAACACAAAGAGGCCTTCGCTTGCAGCGGCCAAGGCCGCGCCGCTCAGAATCTAAAAGCACCTCCCACGCTAACGCGCGGGCCCCCAACCTCACCGTTCTGAAACCACAGCAAAAAGACATCAGGAATCAGGAATAAAAACACCACACAAGCGCAGCATCGTGCCCACCCCTCATAACTGAAAAGCGAGGCCGCCCCCGCCCAAAGGGCGGGAACAACATCGCTTTTAATTATGAATGTTGTAACTACATTGTCATCGCTGTCAGTCTTCTGGCTGGATGTTCTCAGTACACGCTCGTAAGCGGCCCTGACGGCCCGCTAACGCGGAGATACGCCCCGACTTCGGGTAAACCCTCGTCGGGACCACTCCGACCGCGCACAGAAACTCTCTCATGACTGAAAGCGGGTATGGCTTAACAGGGCTGGGGATGGGTAAGGTGAAATCTATCAATCAGTACCGGCTGACGCCGGGCTTCGGCGGTTTTACTCCGGTATCACATGTAACCACAGCGTGCCGCCTTCCATGCCGCTGGCGCGGCATATCCTGGTGACGATATCTGAATCGTTATATACTGTGTATATACATAGTAATGACGAGGTGATAAATGGCACAGGTTAATATGAGTTTAAGAATCGACGCTGAACTGAAGGATGCTTTTATGGCCGCTGCAAAAAGCATGGACCGTAATGGCTCTCAGTTAATTCGGGATTTTATGCGCCAGACCGTTGAACGGCAGCATAATACCTGGTTCCGTGACCAGGTTGCGGCAGGACGTCAGCAACTCGAGCGCGGCGATGTGCTTCCCCATGACATGGTCGAATCTTCTGCCGCTGCATGGCGGGATGAAATGAGCAGGAAGGTTTCCGATAAATGATGGAGATATTCTGGACCATGCTGGCCAGCCAGGACAGGAAGCGCATTCGTGAGTACATTGCGGAGCAGAACCTGATGGCCGCCATTGAACTGGACGAACGGATTGGTTATTCAGCCAGCAGCCTGGCCGGGCAGCCGTATAAAGGTCGCAACGGTCGTGTGGAAGGAACCCGGGAACTGGTTATTCACCCCCATTTTGTTCTGGTTTATGAGGTCGACAGCCGTAAGCGTACAGCCTGAACCGTCTGGTCAGAATCTGACGAATTAGACAAAGTGGTGTCCACCAAATAAGTAGTGGGA